>CAYXPO010000743.1:0-2786 GCA_964466925.1 uncultured Nitrospirales bacterium | reverse complement strand
CAGGACTGAAATACTGTTTCCACCCTGGTTCGCCGTAATCAAATCCATGCGTCCGTCCTTGTTAACATCACCCGCCGCCACGGAAAAGGGCTGCCCGGTCGCCGCATATTTCATTTTCGTCAGAAACAGCCGCGTCGCCGGATTCAGGTCGGTGTCTTCCGGATCCGTGGGGCAACCGCCTAAACAGACCAACAGTATGCAAAGTGGCAACCCGATTAAAATGGCCGGCGATGTCCGCTCGTTCCCAAGTTGTACTTGGGAACGCACTTGCCCCAAAAGCTTCGCTTTGAAATGTCTCCTATCTTCCGCTTTGAATTGCCTCCGCCAACAGCCAAGGAATCGCAATATCGAACAAACATATATTTCCATAGGTATCACTTCCCTAGAGGCGGTGCGCCTCGCGCGCGATAATTTCTTCCTGTATTTCCCGTCCTAAATTCGTAAAGTAAGCATTATATCCGGTGACCCGCACCAGCAGGTTGCGGAATTCCTCGGGACGCTTTTGCGCTTGGCGCAGGGTCTCCACGTCAATCATGTTGATTTGCAGGGCGGTGCCGCCATGCTCGCCATACCCGCGCAAGTATCCCGCCAGTTTGTCGAGATGTTCCGCATCGCGCACCAGCGAAGGCGACAATGAAATCGTGTGTGAGGCGCCATTGGGCACCACTTCCAGTTCTAGATTGCCCACGGACCGGGCCGCCGCCGTGGGGCCTTCCCGGTCCATGCCGGGCGCGGCCGCCACGCCATTGGCGAGATACGTTCCGCGTTTGCGTCCGTCAGGCGTGGCTGCCGTCAGCGGGGCGTACGCGATGCCATAATTCCAGGAGAGGTATCCGGCGCGGTAGCGCTTGCCCGTATGCGGCGTCACATACCGCATGGTTTCCTCCGCCCACCAATGCGTGAGGTCCCGCGCCATGCGGTCCGCCTCGGGCTGGTCATTGCCGTATTTCGGTGCTTTGTTCAACAAAATCTGACGAAGCAGTTCCTCCCCTTCGAAATTTTTCTCGATGGCCGCGATCAAGGCGTCCATCGAAATGCGTTTCCCGCCGAACACCAACTGTTTGACGGCGGATAATGAGTCCGCCGCCGTAGCCAAGGCGATGCCTTCAACCGTGATGTAGTTGTGTTTGGCCCCGCCCGCCGTGATGTCCAGCCGCTTTTCGATGCATCCTCCCACCAGACATGATAAATAGGGCGTTGGTTCATACCGCGCGCGCAGCGTGTCCGCATCATTGGTTCGCTCCACCAACCGCCGGAGGCACGCGGAAAGTTGTTGGCGGAACGCCGCCTCAAACGCCGCCCAATCCACCATACTGCGGGGAGCCGGGGTGCGCGGTCCAATCTGACGCCTCGTTGCCAAATCGCGGCCTTGAAACAATGTCAACTCGACCGGTTTGGCGAGATTGAAATTCACATCCACCGTGCCGGACCGGTCATCGCCCTGCCGCGTGTTCTCCAGGCAGCCCACCGGCGCATAGTCCCACAACTCATGTTCAGGCAATCCCTGCCAGCGCAACCCGCGTATCGAGGTTTCATCAAAGTTCAACAAAAACGGCGCGCCCTGGGCCCCTGCCAGAATCTCACATACGCGGTGCAGCAGCCGCTCCGGCGTCTTTGCGTGCAAACGCACATTGGGCTTGGGTTCGAGAAGATTCATCTCTTCGATGACGTCCAGGCAAAGATAGGTGAGATCATTGCTCAAATCCTCGCCTTCCGGCCCGCATCCCGAAAGTGTAACCAACTGACCGAAGGATGAATTGATCCCTTGGTTACGTCCCACGCGTCCTTGGAAATCGTACGCATAATTAGGCTTGATCCAAAAACAGCGCAGCAATTCACGTGCAAAATCCGGCGTGATCCGCTCAACAGCGAGATCCGCCTGGAGATACGGCCAGAGGAATTGATCAAAGCGCCCGAAGGAGGTGCCCGCACCGGGATAGGATTCGCACACCAGCACGAGCATGTGTGTGAACCACAACGATTGCAGCGCCTCATGGAATGTTTCGGCGGGCTGCCAGGGAACTTTCCGGCAGATGCGGGCCACGTCCTGCAATTCCCGCGCGCGTTCAGGGGGGGCCGCGTGTGCCAGGGCTTCGGCCTGTTCCGCATACCGCGCCGCGAACCCGCGCGTGGCTTCACAGCACGTTAGAAAAGCGTGCAGAGCCGCCTGCTTTTCAGTATCGGATTCCTGGGCCAGCGCCGCGCGAATTTCCTCAGCAATGCCGCTGAAGCCAATACGCAATATTTTCGGATAATCAGGGATCAAATGTCCCGGAATCGCCCCGCAATTGCCCACCCCCAACTCGGAAAGGTCCACCACGGCGCGCCGGAAGGCCTCGGACTGCTTCATCCGGCGTTTGGCTTCGCTTTTTGTGAGACAATGCGACAGCGCCACATTAAACCTGCCGCCCACAATGAGTTCGCCTTCCAGAATGTCCACAGGAAGGTGTTTTAATACCACTTCCGCAAAAAAACAGGCCCGCCGCAGAATGATCGGCTGCTTCCAGAACCCCTTCGGCACCGGAATCGTCCGGGCCGCCGCCCGGAGCGAATCCTCGTACGCCCGTTGGAAGGGGATAATCTCCGGGACATTGGTCCAATGCGCAAACGAATACACCGTATCCCAAGGCGTGCCGGTGGAAAAGGGCAGCACCTCGTTGCGGAAGGCGCGGGTATCAAACGACCAATATTCCTCCCGCAACCGTTTCACACGATCTGAAAGAGTTTCTGAGGCACGCCATACTTTCGGCGCGCACCTGCTGGCGGTCTGGGGCTGCATCCGGTGG
>CAYXPO010000742.1:0-2787 GCA_964466925.1 uncultured Nitrospirales bacterium | reverse complement strand
CTCGCTGGAATTTACCGGCGATATCGCCTCCTTTACCATGGACGACCGCTTTACGATAGCCAACATGGCGATCGAGGCCGGGGCGAAAAACGGGATTTTTCCGGTGGATGGGGCGGCCATTGAGTATCTTGTAAACCACGGCGGCAAAACCGGCACGGTCTATGAGGCCGACGCGGACGCGGAGTATGTGGAGGAAATCGTCATCAATTTGGAGAAAATCCCGCTGACGGTGGCATTCCCCCACCTGCCGGAAAACGCCCGCGCCATCGGGGAGGCGGAAGTGATGCGCATTCCTGTCGATCAGGTCGTCATCGGCTCCTGCACCAACGGCCGGATCGACGATATGCGCATGGCGGCAGAAATTTTAAAGGGCCGCGCCGTGTCCGGAGATTTGCGCTGCATCATCATTCCCGCCACGCAGGCAGTCTGGAAGCAGTGCGTGGATGAGGGCCTTATGAATATTTTTGTGGACGCGGGGGCGGCGGTTTCCACGCCCACCTGCGGCCCGTGCTTGGGCGGGCATACGGGGGTTCTCGCCGAGGGGGAAGTCTGCGTGTCCACCAGCAACCGCAATTTCGTAGGGCGTATGGGCCATGCGAAAAGCGAGATTTATCTGGCCTCCCCGGCGGTGGCGGCGGCCACTGCGGTGAAAGGCTATCTCTGTGGCCCCGAGTCGCTTTGAAAAAACGGAAAGATGGAGGATTTTCAGTGAAATGCAAAGGCTTTGTCCATAAGTACGGAAACCACATCGACACCGACGTGATTATTCCGGCCCGCACCCTTAATAATCCCGACCCGGCTGCACTGGCCTCCCACTGCATGGAGGACATCGACCCGGACTTCATACGCCGGGTAAAGCCTGGCGACGTTATGGCGGCGGGACTCAATTTCGGTTGCGGCTCCAGCAGGGAGCACGCTCCCATCGCCATCAAAGCCTCCGGCGTCGGCTGCGTGATTGCGGAAAGTTTTGCCCGCATCTTTTTCCGCAACGCCATCAATATCGGCCTGCCGGTGCTGGAATGTCCCGAGGCGGCCAGGGCCGCCCGTATGGGGGACAAAATCGAAGTGGATTTGGATACGGGGGAAATTAAAAACATCACGCTGGGGGAAAGCTATCAGGCTGCGCCCTTCCCGCCCTTTATGCAGCGGATTATCTCAGCCGGCGGGCTTGTCAATCATGTAAGAGCGTCTCTGGAAGGGGAATAATGATGAAAACCTATCGAATAGCTGTCCTCCCCGGGGAGGGGATTGGCCCCGAAATCACAAAACAGGCCGTCAATGTACTCAAAGCGGTGGCGAAAAGGCAGGGCTTTCAGGTAGACTTGGCCGAAGCGCCCATCGGCGGCTGCGCGATCGACGTCTGCGGCAAGCCCCTGCCGGAGGAAACGGTGGAGCTGTGCCGCCATTCGGACGCGGTTTTGCTGGGCGCGGTGGGCGGCCCCAAATGGGATACGCTGCCCGGAGACTGCCGGCCTGAAAAGGGGCTGCTCGGCATCCGGAGCGCGCTGGAGCTTTTTGCCAACCTGCGCCCCGCCCGCGTATACCGCGCGCTGCGCGCCGCGTCGCCCTTAAAGGATGAAATTCTGGGCGATTCCCTCGACATTCTTGTAGTGCGGGAACTGACCGGCGGCATTTACTTTGGGGAGCGGGGGCGCAGATCGGTAAACGGCTCTCCCGCCGCTTACGATACCGAGCAGTATACGGTAATGGAGATCGAGCGGATTTTGCGCGTGGCCTTTTCCATGGCCCGCAAGCGGGGCGGGCGGCTCTGCTCGGTGGATAAGGCCAATGTGCTGGAATCCTCCCGGCTGTGGCGGGAAACCGCCGTCCGCATGGGAAGGGAGTACCCCGACGTGGAGCTGAGCCACATGTATGTGGACAATGCCGCCATGCAGCTGGTGCGGGCGCCCCGCCAATTTGATACGATTGTCACGAATAATATTTTTGGGGACATTCTCTCCGACGAAGCCTCCCAGATAACGGGCTCCATCGGAATGCTGCCATCCGCCTCCCGCAGCGCGGGGAGCTTTGGGCTGTATGAGCCCGTCCATGGCTCCGCCCCCGACATCGCGGAGAAGGATATCGCAAACCCCATCGCTTCCATCCTGTCGGTATCCATGATGCTGCGCTATTCTCTGGAGCAGCTCGAGGGGGCGGACGAGATAGAAAGAGCCGTAAACAGCGTGCTGGAAAGCGGCCGGCTCGCCGCCGATTTGGCTCCCGCCGGAGCGCCCTTCTTGGGAACCGCCGCCATGGGAGAGGCCATTCTCGCGGCTTTGGAGGAGTAAAGCCACCCTCAACCCCGGCAGCGGGTTTTCCTATTATGATAGGTCCCACCGGACCTACCGGACCTACGGGCACCAACACGACTGCCACAACGGCATTCGCGGCCAATACAGGCGGAGGCATTACCGCGATAATTGGAGGCACGCCTGTCCCGCTGCCCGCCAATCAGGTTCTTCCTACAGGCATAACCATTGACGGTGCGAATACGACCTTTACCGTTGGACCGGCCGGGCGGTATCGTATCTCCTATATTATCAATTCAACGCTTGCATTGGCTTTAGGCTCAGGGGTCTTTATTAACAGCGCGCTTGCTCCGGCATCCAATATACCGGTAGGGATTAGCCTTGCCAGCTTCTCCAATGAGATTCTGGTCGATTTGACTGCCAATTCGACCGTATCATTGTACCTGTTCGGCGCAAGCATAAGTGTAACACTGGTCAATGGGGCCGGCGCATCGTTGATGATTCAACGCCTGAGCTAGGGGGTATGGAGGCATGTCTA
>CAYXPO010000741.1:0-2802 GCA_964466925.1 uncultured Nitrospirales bacterium | reverse complement strand
ATAGGCCTGAAAATAGGCCCGGGCCTCCTCCAACAGGGTCAAGGCATTGGATTCCCCAACCACCAGCAGGTGGATGGCCATTTCCCATCGTTCCGCCATGGCGGCGGCGGTTTTCAGGGCGCGCCGGGCATAGTGTGATCCGTCATACGCCACCACAAAACGGTCAAAGCCGGGCTGATCGACGCCGGTAACCAAGACCGGCTGGGCGGCGCGCCGCGCGACGGCTTCCGTGGTGGACCCGACAAGGCCTTCCAGCCACTGGCTGTGTTCGCCACACCGTCCGAGAATCACCAAATCCGACAGCCCTGCGGCGTCCACAATGGTCCGCGGCACAATTCCGGTGCTCAAGGTGGTTTCACAGGAAACCCGGGCTTTTTCACAGGCTTCCTGGAACGCTGCGAGGGCGGCGCGGCCGCGCTCCTCAAGAATCAACGAAATGTTGTTCTGATAGTTCACATAGGGGGCGGTGCCCAAGGAGGCGGATAGATCGCGCAGGAAAGGGCCTTCCAGCAGCTTCACATCCACCACATGGAGCCCATGCAGGACCACGGGATGCCGCACGGCCAAGGCAATGGCATAGCGCACGCCTATCGCGGCCGCTTCACTCCCGTCCGTGGGGACCAGTATTCTTCGAAACATATCCCCTATCCTTTTCGTAAGTTGCCAAAGGCCCGCAAAATGGACAACCCGTCCGTTTGACTCTTCTCCGGATGAAACTGCACGGCAAATACATTGCCCCGGCCCACGAGCGCGGGAAACGTCACGCCATACTCGCACGCCGCCAATACAATGGTATCATCTTTCGGCCGTGCATAGTAACTATGCACAAAATAGGCATAGGGGGACGGTCCGGCTTCCGCCAGCAGCGGACAAGGCCGCCCCGGGACCGGTTGAAGCCGGTTCCACCCCATATGCGGAACCTTCAACCCCGTCTCCGAAGCGTTGGGGAAGCGTACCACACGGCCTTTGAAGATACCCAGACCTTCCTCGCACGGCCCTTCTTCACTGGCCTCGAAAAGAAGTTGCAAACCGACACAAATCCCCAAAAAGGGGCGTCCACTGGCGGCGGCTTCCTGAACTACGGGGATCAAGCCGCGGTCCCGGAGGCCTTCATAGCAGTCCTTATACGCGCCGACTCCCGGGAGTACAACGGCATCAGCCCGGTGAATCACGTCCGGATCATCGGTAATAATCGCTTCATGGCCCACACTCTCGAAGCCCTTTTGGGCGCTTCGGAGGTTTCCCATGCCATAATCCACAATGGCAATCACGTTTCGAGCATTCCTTTGGTGGAGGGCACGTCTTTGACGCGCGGGTCGTTTCGGAGCGCCTCGCCCAACGCACGGGCGAAGGCCTTAAAAATGGCTTCAATACAGTGGTGTGCGTTTTTGCCGTAACGCAAAACGATATGCACGGTCATACGGGCATTCACAGACAGGGCGCGCAGAAATTCCTCGGTCAATTCGATGTCAAACTCCCCCACGCGTCCGCGGGGCAAATCGGCATTGAACGACAAGAAAGGGCGTCCGCTGATATCCACGGCGGCTTCGGCCAGCGCTTCGTCCATGGGCACCACGGCATGACCGAAGCGGGTCATGCCCTTGGCATCGCCGAGGGCTTCCAGCAGGGCTTTTCCCAGGCAAATGCCCACATCTTCGACCGTGTGGTGGGGATCAATGTGGAGGTCGCCTTTGGCGGTGATGGCGATATCCATCAATCCATGACGGGCAAGATGGCTGAGCATGTGGTCAAAAAAGCCCACGCCGGTATTGACCTCGGCTTTGCCCGTTCCATCCACGGCAAGGGACACCGCAATTTGCGTTTCTTTTGTTTTTCGGCTAATCTTGGATTTTCGCACTATAGTCTTCCTCTAGCGTCCGAGTGCCAGCCGCTCCGCAAGAAACGGGGGCAAGCCGGCTTCGATAACCCGCCGCGCCGCCTTATCCACCGGATACGCGACGCGGATTTGCTCATAGTGGTCCGCTTCGGTGTCGAGGATGCCAAAAGCGGAATGCGGATTGGCGTCGCGCGGCTGGCCCACCGACCCCGGATTGATAAAGAAGCATTTCTCCTCGCCCAAGGGGAAGCGGCTGTCATCGTCCACGCTGTAGACGCCGTCCGCCGAGAATATCCCCGGATTATGCGTATGCCCCATCATGCAAATGCTGCAATTCTGTTCCTCGAGAAAATAGAGGTGGGGAAGGATGTCTTCCCAGGAAAAGAGATAGGTATTGTGGTTCTTCGGGGCGCCATGCACCACCACAAACGAACCAAAATTAAGGGCGTCGGGCAAGTTGCGCAGCCATTCCAGATTGGCGTCGCTGAGTTGTTCACGGGTCCACATGGCGGCGGCCAAGGCGACGGGATTAAAGCCCCAGGGCTCCTCCAGCCCGCAAGCCACGGCATCGTGATTACCCAGAATGGTGGGGACGTTTCGTTCATGGAGGAGGTCCGTGCATTCGTTGGGCATGGCATTATAGCCGACGACATCGCCCAAGCAGATGATTTGATCCACCCGCAAGGACTCGATCTTGTCCAGTACCGGTTCCAGCGCATCAATGTTGGCGTGGACATCGGAAATTATGGCGTATCGCAACGAACTAACCTCCCACATGGCCCGAAAGTACGGCTAAGTATACCAGAAACGCCTCCTTAGCCTCCATACCATATCGAAGCTATATGGCCTCACTGTCAAATACGTATCCGCAACGCGAGGGTATTGTGCACCGGAGCCCCCTGCACTTTCAAGAAAAAACCGCTCCAAAGAAGTGCAGTGCGGAAACGGAAGGATAACTTGTAAAC
>CAYXPO010000740.1:0-2812 GCA_964466925.1 uncultured Nitrospirales bacterium | reverse complement strand
AATCGGCGGCGTCCTTTGGAATAACGCGCCGGATGTTGCCAAGTTGTTCGAGTTGGGGGATGTCGTCAATGTCCGCGGCCGTGTCACCACCTACCAAAACCGCTTGCAAGTCCAGGTGGACCAAGTGCTGCCCTTGCGCGAAACCGACTACAACCTGGCCGATTTGGTGGCCGCCGTTGTCACCACGCCGAACGATCTCCAGGGCTTCCGTGCGATTTTCGAGGGCATTGAAAATCCCTTCCTCAAACAATTGGTGCAGCTTTTCCTGAGCGATGCGGAATTCATGAATTCGTTTGCCGCCGCCGCCGCCGCCAAAAAATGGCATCACGAATTCCGCGGCGGGCTCCTCCGCCATTGCCTCGAAATGGCCCGCCTCGCCCTCACCATGTGCGAACTCTTCCCCGAAATTGACAAGGACGTTCTCCTGACCTCCGTTCTCCTCCACGATGCCGGGAAAATCCAGGAAATGTCCCATGAACTCTATGTGGATTATACCAACGCCGGAAAACTCCTCGGCCACCTGCAAATCGGCTGTGATATGGTCCAGGCCAAAATCAACACCATTCCAGACTTTCCCGAAAAACTCCGCCTCCAAATTCTCCATTGTATTCTTTCCCATCATGGCGAGCTTGTAAACGGCTCCCCTGTCGTCCCTAAAACCTTGGAAGCCATCGTGTTACACCATATAGACAACCTGGACGCACAGGCCGCCGCCTTCACCCGGATTATCGAAGAAACCCGAGACAACGGCCAGGAATGGTCGGAATACCTCCCCCTCATCGAGCGTGTTATTTGGACCAAAGGCTCCGGTAAATAACGTTAAGAAACGCCCCTATCCCTTGACAATCCCCGGTGGAAATGCGACAATTTAGTAGCAATAGCAGTAACTAATAGCACCTGAACGTGGCATGAAGGATTATGGGTGCCGATGGGTGTCCGGATATCCACCATAGCCCAGGACGTGATGACGATGCGCGCCTCAAGCGTGGGCTTGACCAAGCGTTCAAACGTCAAAACCCCGGAACTGGGATTCAAGAGCAAACCCGAAGGGGAATTGCGGGCCGGCTTTGGCAAAAACACCATTTCCGGGCCTACTGCCGCATTGCATACCATTGACACCAGCGTCCAACGCGCCCGGGAGATGGTGCCCACCATGGAAGAGGTGCGCGAAGCGTTCAATGCGCGGCAGGACGAACTGAAACGCGCCCGGGAAGAAGAACAACAACGGTTCGCCCCGCGGTTGATTGAAACCGCGCCGTCCGAAACCGCCGCCCAGACAGGGTTCGCCCCGGCGCAAAGCGATTTCAAAACCATGGCCTCGGCCGCGGAAGCCGCCAACCCCTTTGCCGGCACCCCCGCCAACGAGACGCAGACCGCCAGGAACAATGCCTATCCCGCCGCGCCGATGGTCACCCCTCAGCTTAATATTCTGGTGTAGTGCTCACGCAAGAAGGGGCCTATTTCGCGTTCAACAGGAATAACCGGCATCAAGGACATTGACGACACCGGGTGCGGCGTGGTGCCGGACTTCTGGGGCGCTATCCATTGGCCGGGCGGGAATATACCAGCAGGAATGAGTAGTGACGAAAAATGAACGAGCGAATTGAACATGCCGCGGGCGAAGAGCACGCCGGACTGCGGCTGGATGTCTTTCTGGCCGAAGTCATTGAAGATGCTTCCCGGTCCTTCATGAAAAAACTGATTAAAGAGGGCAGGGCCACGGTGAATCAGCGTGCCTGTGACAAACCGTCCCGCATCCTTGCCGCGGGGGATCAGGTGGCGGTTGAAATTCCGCCGCCGCCGCCGATTGCGCCCGAACCCGAAAATATCCCGTTGGACCTTCTCTACGAGGATGCGGAACTGGTCATTGTGAACAAGGCGTCCGGGATGGTGGTGCATCCGGCGCCGGGGCATTATTCGGGGACCTTGGTCAATGCCATTTTGCATCACTGCCCCGATTTTCAATGTCCGGGGGTGGATTTGAACCGCCCGGGGATCGTCCACCGGTTGGACCGCGACACTTCGGGGGTGATGGTGGTTGCCAAAACGCAACGGGCCTTCAATGCGTTGGCGGAACAGGCTTCGTCGCATACCTTTGACCGGCGGTACGTGGCGTTGGTCCGGGGGGAATTTAAGGAGCAGCGGGGGCGCATCAGCGCGGGCATTGGGCGCAGCCTGGCGGAGCCCAGCCGCATGGCGGTCACGGGAGTGGGCGCGCGGGACGCGGTCACGAATTTTGAGGTATTGGAGCGGTTTGGCGCGGCCTCGCTTGTCGGGCTTCAACTGGAAACCGGGCGAACACACCAGATTCGCGTGCATTTGCGGTTTGCCGGGCATCCGGTGCTGGGGGACCCGGTCTATGGAGTAACGGATTTTTCCGGGTGGCCGGTTTCTTCGGAAGCGCGGGCGGCTTTGACGTCGCTTCGGGGGCAGGCGCTGCATGCGGAGCTGTTGGGAATAACCCATCCGGGGACGGGGGAACGAATGCGTTTTTCCGCGCCGCCGCCAGAGGATTTTCAACGGGCTCTCGCGGCGTTGCGGGCATAACACGGCACTGACGCTAATGGGAGACTGCCCGCAATGACAGGAGGGCTGGCACTATGCCGGGAGTGCCTGTTTCATCATTTCGCGGCGCAGGGGAGTGGGGCTGACGGAGAATCTGGAGTGGCCTTCGTGGGTTGGTATTTCGATTTTGTTTGCGTAATAATAGGCCAAAAGGTACTCGGTGTGTTGGCCGGTAAGTTTGAGGGAAGGATTTTTATGAAAATGCCGAACGTTTTTATTTGCCGCACGTTTATTTTTGCAATCATCT
>CAYXPO010000739.1:702-2815 GCA_964466925.1 uncultured Nitrospirales bacterium | reverse complement strand
AATTGTCCACCAAGCCTATCGAGATATGCAGGGCTTGGCTGACCGGCCCCGGCAGGCCGGTCTCGACGGCATGCGTTACCGGATGGGCGGGATTATTCGTATTACGCGACCAAGCGGCAATCGAAGCAGGCGAAAAATCAAACATCACATGGTGCATCAGGCTCCCCGCGTGTTTTTCACGATAGGCTGTTCGTTCCACCCACTCCGTACCGTCTTGAATCAACTGTTTCTGCCAGAGCGGTGTATTCAGCGCCAATAGATCCCCACCGCCCTTGAGATAAGCTTCCATCGGCCCCACGGCGGGAATCGGCAAGGTGGACCCCTCCGGCAGAATCAACAGGTCCACCGCACCCGCGGTCAATTTCGCGGGATCACACAATTCAGCATAGCCCCACTGCTCCACCACATACCCTGCGTTCCGCGCCTGCTCCGCCAATGCATTGGCCAGCCCCTCCCCCGCTTCTCCCCGCATCACCACCGCCACCGGTTCCTGCGCCGACGCCATTATACCCAGAACCAAAACCGCCAGACCGGCCCAAAGCATTCGCATTTCTTTCTCCTTCTTTTACGTTTACCGGCCTAGCATGACAGGCGAAAGACACTATGTTCAATTCAAAGTTCATAGGACCTATACGGCTTATTTGCCCTATTCGTAAGATTGACCCCGCACGCCCCACGCATTACAATGCAGCCGACACGGAAAGGAGACCGTTTATGCGCGCATTTCATGGTTGGGGAAAAATCGTCCTGATACTGACCGCCTGTGTTGTCCTTGCGGGGTGCCAAAACCACTTCAAGGCGGAAGACATTCATGATATTGCCAAGCTGGCCGTGGGCCAGGAACCGGAACAAGGCATCCAGACCATCATGGCGGCCCTAGAAGCCAAATATCCCGGGAAAATCCGCCATGAACTGCAATGGCATTTCAACTGGACCGGCGGCACACTCGGGCAAATGGCCATTGTCTACGCGTCGCTCAACGAATACATCCTGATCTTCGGCTCCCCCATCGGCAGCGAAGGCTTCTCCGGCCGGTATTCCAGCATGGACGTCTACGACTGCATGTTCGCGGGTGAAATGACCACCTATAGGGAAGGCCAGATCGAGCGCACGGTGTACTTGCCCGGCGACATGGCGGTGCTGGAACGGCACAAAGGCAAGGGCTACACCATGACCCCAGGCACCTATATGCTCGAATACACCACCGGAAATACGCTCTTCTCCCTGCCCACGGGCCTGTTCGCCCCCTTCAATGTGACCAACGACCTGAAAACGGTTTGGGATGTGTTTTGGGATTACGGCGGCCTAGTCATGAGTTCCTGGTTCATGTGGTTCTAATCGCCATCCTGACCGCGCAAAAAAAAGGAGCCTGAATGCATACCTTGGACCATGTGGCCCTCGAAGTGTCGGACATGGACGCTTCCATCGCTTTTTACACCCAAAAACTGGGCCTCGAACTCATGTTCGACAAAAAGGACGAGGATCACCATGAGCGGTTTGCGTTCCTGAAACTGAATGGAGGAAACCTGGAACTCCTCCAGGCCCTCGATGAAGCCAATCAGCCTAGGCCCTTCATTCAGCAGGAACCACGCGCGTCCAACTGCCCGCACATCGCCCTCATGGCGGAAGACTTGGATGCGCTGATGGCAAAAGTGGCCCGGGAAAACATTCCCATACTGAAAGGTCCGCTGGAAATCCCCGGACAGGTCCGCTGGGTATACCTGCTCGACCCCGACAACAATATCCTCGAATTTGTGCAATGGATAAGCCAATAGCGGCATTTGCAAAATAAACCGGTGTATCCCGCCGCCGGTGTTCTTTGCCTCTTGCTCCTTTAGGCGACAAAAGGAAAACTGGCGGGGTAGAGGGCTGATAAAAAACTCCACGGCGGTTTTTCAAAACAAATTGTGGGTGCCTGTGGTGGGTGATTTTGATGCATATGAACCAATAAACGACGTCTGGTATGCGGAAGTCTTCAATACCCATTTCAAGGGGTTGCCACCCCTTCCCCTCGTTCCCAAGTTTCACTTGTCTTCTCAGTTCCCCCTCGTTCCCAAGCTGCATTTGGGACCGCACTTGTCTTCAAAGTTGTACTTGAACAAAGGAGAAGGGA
>CAYXPO010000739.1:0-692 GCA_964466925.1 uncultured Nitrospirales bacterium | reverse complement strand
CAAGCTACCGCACTCCATAGCCTTCCTGTTCCACACTTCCTCCCCCGATACCCTGCACCGCCCCCCTTTCGTTTCCTTCTTGTATTTCGTCCTCTCCTATCCGGGGTTTCTCACTGGTCCTCCGTAGCCTTGGCGACTTGCCCACCAAAGCCCTCCGCGCGAAGGAGGAAGGAGAAAGCCGGATTCACAATTCAGTCCCTTGCCGCTCCTCATCCAATCTGTGGCCCTCTGCGAAATCTGTGGATAAAATCTACTATAAAACCCGCCCTCTTTCCCGGCACCCGATACCCGATACCCGCACTAATATAGCAGCGCACTTTTTCAGAAGGGCGTTTCTTCTCATTTCGCAATCCTTTCCCCCTCCCCATGTTTCACGACATTCGGTACCCGGCAACGCCAGCCAAACTGGTTTTCCGCAATAGACACTCCCCGGAGGGGAGAAATTTGAATAGCCGGGGCGTCGAGTCCCCGAGACCCCCGGATAGGTTGCCCCACACAATAGATCATCGCCCCCGAAGGGGGCGAACCATCATCCATGGCATATTGCGTTCGACCCCGTCAGGGTCGCCCTGGGAAGGACACTACGCTCCACAGGTTTCACCTGCGGCTACTCACATTCGACTCCTTCGGAGTCTGAGGGGAAGACGCATTTCACCGGACGTTTACGGAGTCCGTTGCCCCGCCGGCCCATC
>CAYXPO010000738.1:0-2817 GCA_964466925.1 uncultured Nitrospirales bacterium | reverse complement strand
GAACCAGGGCATGGGTTCCAATTTGCCCGTGGCGGGATTCAAGTCGCCCAGCATGAATTTCCCGTCCGCGATGGCAATGGACACCACGGACGAGACTCCGCCGTCAATGCCATGGAGTACGGTGATCATGCACACCGCCGCGCCAAACCACAGCAGGAAGGTCTGAATGAATTGCGCCCACACAATGGCCCGCATTCCGCCCGCCACGGTGTAGGTGGCGATGACGAGCCCGCCCACAACAATGCACACGTACGGCGTGGCGCCGGTCATCTGCTGGAACAGCAGCGACACCAGATAGAGGATGGTGCTGATGCGCATGATCTGCCCGATGACAAAGGTCACCGCGACATAGACCCGTACGCCCGGGCCGAAGCGCCCTTCGAGATACTCGAACGCGGAGGTGCAGCGGCTGCGCCGGAAAAAGGGCAGGAAGATTTTCGAGGCGATGTAAATTCCGAACGGCAGCATAAAACAGGGCAAGAGCCGCAAATAGGCGGTCTTGTAAGCATCGGCGGGATAGGCCACCACGGTAATCGAGCTGATGGACGTGGCGAACATGGCCAGCCCCAGCAGCCACGCGGGAAATTCGCGGTTCCCCAGGAAATACCCCTCGGTGGATTTATTGCGCCGGGCGAAGATCGGCCCAATCGAGGCAATGGCAACGAAATACACCACCACAATGCACCAGTCAAGCGTTCCAAAATGCGACATGACTTCTCCCCGGCGGTTTTCATCGCCAAATGTATGAATCACATCATTCCGCACATTCCAATGCAGGGCAGGGGAAGCATATGCGGATTGGCGTGAGGATTCAACTCCTTGCCGGGGCTAGGGCCGGCGGTATTCGATCACCATGCTTCCGGGGCATTCCTCGATGGTGATTCGAAGATGTTGAAGCTGCTCTCCGCCAAGGGATTCCGGAGGCAACGGTGTATACTCCGGGGAACGGATGATTTCATAGGATTCCTCCGGCGCTATTTCATGCAAAACGGCGTCAAACGAGGCCAGGGCCGAATCCTGCCGGCGGAAGGCGAGGATCAGGCCATCGTGTTGTTCCGGGCGGTGATATTGCAGCACGCACCAGTCTTTCGCGCTGGCGGTAACTTCCGTCAGCGTATAGAAGTTTCCAAAGAAATAGGGGCGGAGGCGTTTACCTTCTTCAATGGCCTGCTTGAGTTGTTCGCGGGGATAGTCCGCCGGGCGGCAATCTTCGCAAAAGGAGATGCCCGCGTTGAATCCGCTTCGGAAACAATAGGGATTGGCGCCCATTTGCCCGCTTGTGCTGAAGGGGACATAGCGGCTCAGACCGGCGGTCATCACCTGATTCTGCAATGCGGCCTGGTTGAAATCGTGCCGCATCAGGGGATCAATGGTGCCGTCGGTGCGCCAGAGCGGGGTGGCGCGGGAACAGGTTTCGAGGTCCATGCGGCGCCCGCCGCTGGCGCAGTTGTCAATGCGCAGAGAAGGATAGGCGGCGCGGAGTTCATCCCACAGTTGATACAGGCCTTCGACATACCGGATTTCCGTGAGGCCCGCGCGTTCCGGTTCCGTGTCGCCAAATTGCCAGAACGGCAGCGGATCGATGTTGTAATCAAAGCGCAGCCACAACAGGCCATATTCGCGGACCACCGCCTTCAGGTAATCCGTCATGTAGCGCCGGGCTTCCGGAAGCCCCAGATTGAAGAGCCCGGCGCCGTCCTTGGCGGGGGACAGCACCCACTCGGGATGCTCCTGGGCAATCAGGGTGTTTGCGGCCACGCGCTCCGGTTCAAACCACAGGAGAAATCCCATGCCTTCTTTTTGCACGGCCGCGGAGATGGGACGGAGCCCGTTCGGGAAGCGATCCTTCGGTTCGACGCGGCTCAGGGGGAATCCGTAATGTCCCATTCCGTTGGGAAATCCGTCGCGCGTCCAATAGGCGTCCAGCCAGAAAATTTCGAAGCCCAGCCCCTTGAGGGGTTCCAGGTGCGACAATACATTCTGCTCCGTGCTGCTGTTCAGTTCATAAAAGGAGGTGCTCAAATGGGCAATTGGCGGAACGACAAGTTCGCCGTTCACACGGGGCATGATATGGGCAAACATAACGCGCCGCCAAAGGTTGTATGCGGCCTGTACGCTGTTGCCGGTCCAATACAGTTGCAGGATGCGGGGACCGCGGATGCTCTCGCCGGGCTTTAACCGGCAATGGAGGGTTGGCAGGCCGGCCTGAAGCCGGACCATGCCTTTGTCATGGGCCACCGAGGCGGCCCATTGGCCCGGCCAGCCGATTCCGGTAATGACCCCGCCACCGCCCCAATCCAGCGTGAAGAAGGGGCAAACATTCGAGGAACGGCCGTTGGTGGCGGCAAAATCTATGCGTTTTCCCGGCGGGAGGGGCTGATCAAAAGGCAGCCAATCGTCTGCGGCGGCCAAGCCGCCCTTCAGACGATGCAGCACGACCGGATTGTCCGCGCCGGGGCGGAGGCTCTCCTCCACGGCATGCACCTGCTCGATCACCGGTGAATCCGCCGTGCCGCGATTGGTGAAATACAGGGTCCAGTCCGCGGCGGGCGTGTCGTGGTAGAGGACGGCTTCGGCGCGCACTTCCAACGCCGTTTCGGGATCGGTAAACCTCAGAATGCGCCGGTCCTGTCCCGTCCCATCCTTTTCCGCCTTGATTTCACGCTTCCACGCCGGCAAGAAATCCGAAGAGGGTTTTCCGCCGTATAGGAACGAAAAGGGAAATCCGGGTTCAATCCCCGCGGACGGTGCGGTTTGGAGACAGGCGGATTCGCCAAAGGCGTGCTCCGCCCATGCGGTATTGGATTCCGCCGTGTC
>CAYXPO010000737.1:0-2823 GCA_964466925.1 uncultured Nitrospirales bacterium | reverse complement strand
GCAGCGGGCACGTCTCGGAAATGCCCAATTCGGTCTTGGAAAAGGGCGGTACATCGAGCCGGTTCAAATCCACGGAACTGTACACCACCACGACCTTGTGTTCGGGCAGGCCATAGGCGCGGAGCACGTTGCCCACTTCACCCGACACCGCGATGAAAATGTCCGGCTGGTTGTATTTCCAGCGGTTTAAGCGGTTCGGCTTGGGCGCAAAACTGACCCGGCGGGACACCACCACTCTTCCGCGTCCGGCCAGCGCGCGCGCATAGACGGCGGTGGCATGGGCATGGCTGCTGTGCGCGTGCAGGATGTCCACCTTTTCGTTCCGCACCACCCGGGCCAGTGTTCCAATGGTCCAGGGATCGAGTTCCGTTACGAACGGCAAAGCGATCCGCGCGGCGTTGATGCCCCCATGGTCCGCGCGGAGGAATTCACCTTTGGGGCGCGCGGCGATGAGAATGCGGTGGCCCTGTTTGGCCAGCCCCTGCATGAGCCAACTGGCCTGCTGCTCTCCCCCGCGCCAGCCGAGTTGTTCATCAATGTGCAGAATGTTCACGATGCAACTCCAAGGCCCTTCGATAGGCGTCAAGGGTACGTTGAGCAAAAACCTGCAAGGAAAAATCCCGCAACACGCGCTGTCTTCCCGCCAACCCCATGGTCCGCCGCAGTTCGGGGTCTTGCAGCAACCGGCGCAAGGCCTGCGCCAGGGGTTCCACCGTTCCCGCCGGAACAATGAACCCTTCCTCGCCGTCGCTGACAATTTCCGGAAGTCCGCCGTGATCCGACGCGACAATGGGTTTTTCCGCCGCCATTTCCTCCTTCAAGCTGAAGGAAGAGGTGTCGCAATCAATGGACGGCAGCACACCGATATCAAAGGCTTGGGTGCAGCGCGGCATGTCATTTCGGAACCCCGCAAAGCGCACGATGTCCGCGATACCGAGTTCCTTCGCCAACTGCTGTAATTCCGGTTTTAAGTCTCCCTGGCCGAGCAGAAGCAGCCGGAGATTGGGGAAGTCTTTACGCAGTTGCGCCGAAGCCTTGAAAAGGAACTCGTGGCCCTTGGCGGGCACCAGCCGGGCGGCGATGCCACACACGACATGGGCGTCGTCATAGCCGAATTCCATACGGGCGTTGGCGCGCGCCTCCGGATCAGGCTGGTATTGTTGGGGGTCCACCCCGTTGTGAATGGAACACATCCGTGCGGCGTCAAACGCCTGCTGTCCGGCGAGGGTTTGGCGGACCGTGTCGCACACCACGATGCTGTAATCGGTCCAATACCGGTTCAACACACGGTTCGGCCCATGGTCTTTGACGGGATAGGTGTTGTGCCGCGTGCGAACGAGACACACGGGCCGCCCCAGCGATCGGTTTCCCAGGGCGCAAACCCAGTGGTCTTGCGAGCCGCTGACGTGAATAATGTCCGGTTTTCGTTCCCGGATATACCGGCGGATTTCCTGGAGATCGCGCAGCCATACACGAGGCCGCAATCCGCCTTTGAAGATAAACCGGTTATAGGCCTCCGCGCCCGTCTTAAGCGCCAATTCCGCCAGCACGCTGTCCGGCTTGCACCCAATAACGATTCGGTGCCCCATCCGCACAAGCTCCCCCGCCAGCCGGTCCACATAGCTGACCTGCCCGCCCCCGCGCAGGTGCGGATCCGTCATCAATATGTGCAAAGGACGCTCATTCATCGGGTAGCCGGGAGGGTATGCAACCGGGGTTGCAGAGGGTTCACATCGGATCGCCGGACGCTGGAGCCGGCTCCTGCGCCGAAGAGTCCGCCGCTTCCTCCGCGGCGGAATCTATCGCCACGGGCGGTTTCTCCGTCTCCAGAAGTTTCAGGATGCGGTCATTCGCCTCTTCCAGGCCGTTGAGCGCCTCCGTGAGTTCATCATCTATGCTCTCAAAGTCTTTTGAACGGACAAAAGAGATTTTTTCCTTGCCGGCCATACCTTACCTCGTTTACTGCACTCGTCTTGGTTTCCTTGCGATTATGGCGAAGACGCGCCGTTCGGCGCAACCGCATCACATTTGAAGATTGGGAACATCCTTCAGGTTTTGAATCTGCGCTTGAAGAAAGGCTCGGCGCTGCTCGCGCGGGATGGGTTTCTTCACGTTTTCAAGGATTTCCCACGCCTCCGCGTCATGGAGGCAGGCGAGCGGTTCTTCACTGTCAAAATTGTCATTCACCGCCGCTTTGGAAATGCGGAGCACGGCGGCCAGCGGGGGATTCGAGGCTTTCCTGAGGGGCATATCCGGCCGGGGATATTGGAGCCAGAGGGCATCGGCGAGGCCCTGCGGAAGATTCCAGCGGGTGGCAAGGGCCATGGCGAGGTCGGCATGATCGCAGCCCAGTTCCTGCAATTCGGCGTTGCACAGGGCGCGCCAGTTATTCCCGCATTCCCGCAGAATAGGCGGGTAGACTTTGCCCAGATCATGCAGCAACACCACCTTGCCGATGTTGCAGAGAAGGCCGGAGATAAATTCCTCGCCTTGCAGTCCCAAGCCCATGGATTCACCCAAGTTCTTGGCAACGGAGGCCACTTTCAGCGAAACGTCCCAGATGTCCTGGACCAGGGCCGCATCTATTTTGTCACTCTTGAGGGACTCGAATACCGAGATGCCGAGGACAATGTTCCGTATTTCGCGGACGCCCAGAATCACCGCGGCGAGCTTGAGCGTTCCGACATATTGCTTCATGCCATAATACGAAGAATTGCTGACCCGGAGGATTTTCGCGGTCATGGCGGGGTCTTCCTGAATCGCGTCACTGATCCGGGCGATATCACTCTTGGGATCATCCGTGGCCTTCAAAACTTCGGCCAC
>CAYXPO010000736.1:0-2827 GCA_964466925.1 uncultured Nitrospirales bacterium | reverse complement strand
TCTGGCCGTTGAAATGATGGGGCCCATGTACCGCCGCGCCACCTCCCGTCAATTGTGTGAAGCCGCCAACGCAAGCCCCGAAACCTGGCCCGCCTTCCCCCTCCGCAAAACCGATGGCCAATCCGAAAAAGTCTACTACGCCCTCGACACCCACCACGCCGAAAACACGCTGATCAGCATTCAACAGCCTTCCACCGATACCTCGAAAGACCTCATCCCCGGGCCCATTCGCCAATACCCCGGACAACCCTTCTTCGCCGAAGAGGTTTTGCCCGATTTTAACGCCGACGGCTATAGCGACCTCGTTCTCTGGCGTTCCCCCAACCCTGTCCCCACAGTGGAATCATTCACCCGCATCGCCCTCGGAGGGACTTGGCCGTTCCTCCTCGAAACCCACCTCTATCTCCCGGAAAAAAAACGCTTCGAGGCAAAAGTCTCCTCCAGTGTCGCCATTCAAATGCCCCTCCAATGGTTCTTCGCCGGCCCCAATGCCGCCGGCCCAAAGCTCGCTTTCCTGCGCGATGCCAATGGTGACGGAACCTCCGACTTCGGATGCGCCACCGATTCCAACACCTACTCCGTCTGGCGCTACACAAAAACCGGATTCAATATCACCCCCGACTTCACCTTCCCTTCCCCCGACCCCCTCGAACGCATCGAACGGCAAGCCGACCTCGACGGGCGCGGACGCACCAGCATCATTCTCCGCACCAGCAAAAACCTTCACATCCTCAAAGCCGCCGCCCCCGTCTCCTTTCCCAGACCCCCCGCCAAGCCCGCCCCATAATAATCCGCAAGCATCCTGTGAAGTGCCTCTTCTCCGTGATCCACCCGCACCCGGCCTCTCCTGGCACCCTGTCCACGATGAACCATATCAAACAAGAAGTGTAAATGGGAAACGGTCAATGGCGAACGAAATCATCCTTTATGACTTTGTTCGATAGTGGTGTTCGAACAGTTCGCGATCCGCTGTGGCCATCTGTGAAACAGGGGGATAAGGTCCAAAAAGAAACCCGGCGTCTTTCCCGGACCTGAACCATGCAAAACTCGCCGGATGGAGGCGGGGGGATGGGGTGTGGTAAAATTCCATTTTCTGATTGGGATTCACAACGGCTTGCGGAGGATATATGGCGAAGGGCATTACAACACGGTCCGAAGATTATTCACAGTGGTACATTGACGTGGTATTAAAAGCGGAACTGGCGGATTATTCGCCGGTGAAGGGGTGCATGGTGATCCGCCCGAACGGCTATGGCATCTGGGAGAACATGCAGCGCCATCTGGACCGCATGTTCAAGGAAACCGGCCATGTAAACGCCTATTTCCCGATGTTTATCCCGGAAAGTTTCATGAAGAAGGAGGCGGAGCATGTGGAAGGGTTCGCGCCGGAGTGCGCGGTGGTCACGCATGGCGGCGGAAAGAAGCTGGAAGAGCCGTTGTTCATCCGCCCGACGTCTGAAACGATTATTTGGTCCACCTATAAGAACTGGATCAGTTCCCACCGCGATTTGCCCATTCTGATCAACCAGTGGGCGAATGTGTGCCGGTGGGAGATGCGCACCCGGCTGTTCCTGCGTACCACGGAGTTTCTCTGGCAGGAAGGGCATACGGCCCACGCCACCTTCGAGGATGCGGAGGAAGAAGCCTTCAAGATGATTCATGTGTACCGGCGTTTCGCGGAAGAGTTCATGGCGATGCCGGTGCAGGTGGGTAAAAAGACCGATTCCGAGAAATTCGCGGGTGCGCTGCACACCTATTGCATCGAGGCGATGATGCAGGACGGGAAAGCGCTCCAGGCGGGCACCTCGCATCATTTGGGCGAGAATTTCGCCAAGGCCTTTGACGTCAAGTTTCAGGACAGCGACAAGGAGTTGAAGTACGTGTTTGCCACGAGTTGGGGGGTGTCCACCCGGCTTATCGGCGGCATGATCATGACGCATGCCGATGACAAGGGGATGGTGACGCCGCCAAAGCTTGCGCCGCTGCCGGTGGTCATTGTTCCGATTTACCGCAGCGAGGAGGAACGCGCGCTGGTGGTGAACAAGGCGAAAGAAATCACTCAGGGCTGGGATCCCCTCTTTTACAAGATTGACGACCGCGACCAATACAAGCCCGGCTTCAAATTCGCGGAATGGGAACTGAAGGGCATTCCGGTGCGCATTGAGATCGGGCCGCGCGATGTGCAGCAAAACGCCGTGGTGGCCGTGCGGCGCGATACGGGCGAGAAGAAATCCTTCCCGGCGGATGGGCTGCTCGGCGCCATGAAGCAGCTCCTGGACGATATTCAGCGGAACCTCTATGAGACCGCGAAGAAACGGATGGAGGACAATACCTTTACCGTGGACAGTTATGACGAGTACAAGCAGCGGGTCGAGCGGGGCGGGTTCTTCCGGGTGTTTCTGGACCATGCCAATCCGGAGGTGGAGAACATTTTACAGCAGGACACGAAATCCACGATACGGTGCATCCCCTTCGATGCGCCGGAAGAACACGGACCGTGCATGATTACCGGCAAGCCGTGTTCGTATCGCGTTATCGCGGCGCAATCCTATTGACAAGAGCGGTGCGCGTCCGTTGGATGGTCCGGGGCATCCCCCGGCGGGTTGACTGCCGGGCGGTGCGCCCCTACAATGATTTTCATGCAGGGAACCATGGACAAAGGAGCCAAATCGTGCGTTACATGATATGTGCGGCCGTGATGGCACTGGCCGTTGCCGGGTGCGGCGGCTCGGGAGATACCGGCCCCAAGAAGAAAAATGTGGAAAGCGCCCCCAAAAGCGCGGAAGGCGCCGTTGAACGCACGGAAGGCGCGATGGAAAACACGGAT
>CAYXPO010000735.1:0-2829 GCA_964466925.1 uncultured Nitrospirales bacterium | reverse complement strand
CACACGCAAGACCGGGCGCAAGCCCATATCCTGGTGTGCTTTCTGGCCCTGGTGAAGTGGCGCACCCCCCAGCAATGGATGAACGGTTGCGGCCTGGGAGACGCCCCCAGGAAACTGCTGGAGCAAATGGCCGAGGTCCGTTCACTGGACATCGTGTTGCCTACTGGAACCAACACGGCACTTCGGCTGCGCACCGTCAGCCGCCCCGAAACCCATCTGGCCATTCTGCTCCAAAAACTCGGACTGCCGCTGCCCAATAAACCAAGATCCGTCTGAACGGCGATCAAAAATGTAGTGCAGACTTTTAAGACAAATCGCCAAATTTCCTAAGAAATCTAGATCGCATGCTCCCCAACTGCGGAAAATGGGCTAAAATCACCCGCAATGGTTTTCCTTGCTATTTCGCAGTATCCTCAGTAAAATTTGGGTGGAGGTTGATGTACCGCACTGAAAATTGACCCAAAACCTGCTGGGGAGGTTGACATGTTTTCTTGCCATGGACGCGTATTGTTGAGCTTGCTGCTAGTGGTGTCCATAGCGATGCCTGTGGGTGCTTTCAATCCCATGACGCTTCAGAAGACGGCGGAGGGCGCTGCGGAGGGTGTGGCGCCGCCCGCGGGATTGCAGTGGGTCTGTTTTGCGCATCACACCCACACGGATTACAGCGATGGCCGGGATACGGTTCGGAACCGTATTTTGGAAGCAGCGAGTTTTGGCGCGGACATTGTTTCGATTTGTGATCATAACACCCTGGCGGGATGCAATGATCCATGGTTTGTCGAGCAGGACGGCTGCATCCCAATGCGCGGCGACGAATGGGGCGGGATGGGCCGGGGGCATGCGTGTGTCCTGAACATGACGGGGGATGATCCGCTCGATGTGAAGCCCGGCGGAACTTTGTATCCCCTTGAAGAAATGATTCCCGCGATGCGGGCGCGGGGCGGCACCATATTTATCAATCACCCTTTTGATGATGGGAACGGCTGGCCCGAAGGGTTTGCCCGCGCAGGAATTTGTGGCGTGGGCGCGTGGACCACGCCCTTTCCGAACGCGGATGCCCGGGGTTGGTGGGCGGGTCACATCACGAATGGCCGCATCCTGGTGGCGATAGGGGAAAGCGATCATCACCTGGAAAAAATACTCTCCACAGCGATCAGTAATTCGCTGGTGCCCTGCAATTATGTACTGGCCGCCAGCAAGCAACCTGGCGACGTCCAAGCGGCCGTGGAAGCCGGCAGAATAACGATTGCCGGGTCAAAAGGGGCGGCGCGCACCTTTGTCTGGTGCGACCAGAACGGCGACGGCGTGTATGAGACGCCCATGGGAACGAATATTGTCGTGACCCAGCCGAAGCGGCTGCGCTTCCGGGTGGAAGTCTACGAAGGGGCCGGAATATTGGGAAATATCATGGTGTACTCGATGAACGCCGGTGTCAAAACCACCTTGGGCAGCGGCAGTCCCTGGCGCATTGATTACGAGGCCGATGTCACCGCCGACACGAAGGACTTCGTGCGCGCTGAACTTCGGGGCGCCTTTGGCGTCTTTCAGTCGCTTTCAAACCCGGTCTACATCAACTTTGCGCCGACAGTGACACTGACCGTCGAGTCAACGGATCCGGTGGGCGGACCCATAGAAGTATCAGCGGCATTGAGCGCGGCGGCGGCGGACTTTGGTGCGGAGGATATAGTCACAAGTAACGCGGTTGTAAGCGGTTTTGCCGGAAACGGCGCAAACTACCGCTTTACCTTGACGCCGGTTGCGAATGGCTTGTTCTCCTGCCATGTCCCGGCGGAATCCTTCCATGATTCGGTTGGCAACATCAACCTGGGCAGCACAACGCTATCACGTACCTACGAAGCACCCGTTGAAGGCCAACCCGAAGGGGTTGTCGAAGGTCAGCCGGAAGGCGAAGGCGCTACCGAAGGAATCGAAGAAGGACAGGTTGAAGGCTCTATCGAAGGGGAGGGGCAATTTGAAGGGGCACCTGAAGGCCTCCTTGAAGGTGAATTAGAAGGTCCTGTGGAAGGCCAGGCAGAGGGCGGGGGCGAGGGCATATCCGTGGAAGGTTCACCGGAGGAGGGGGAAGGCATGCTCGAGGGTGAAGGGCAATTTGAAGGCGCGTCCGAAGGCCTCCTTGAAGGCGAAGTGGAAGGTGTCGCCGAAGGTCAAGCCGAAGGCGGGGAAGAAGGCATGCCCGAAGGCACTGTCGAAGGCATCGTCGAGGGCCACCCCGAAGGCGGGGAAGAAGGCATGCCCGCCGAAGGGGAAAACAATCCGTTCCACTCCGCCGATCAAGATCAGGACACCCGCATCAGCCTGTCCGAACTCCTGCGCGCAATCCAGTTCTTCAATTCAAACGGTTTCCACTGTGAAGCAGGCACCGAAGATGGCTTTGCGCCGGGTTCGGGCAATCAGAATTGTGCTCCACATGCCTCTGACTACAATCCTCACGATTGGATCATCGGGCTTTCAGAGCTTTTGCGGCTGATCCAGTTCTTCAATTCGGGCGGATATCATGCCTGCGAAGGGAGTGAGGACGGTTTTTGCCCGGGAATAGACCGCTAACCGGTCTACGCTCCCGTCATTTTTTTGTGCGGCCGGACCGCAGGGTTGCGCCTGCGGTCCGGCAAATTATATGCCGCATCACCCTTCGGACAGCGTTTGGCCGCAGGAATCGCATATCTTGATTTTCATCAGGGCCAGGCTAATCCACATGGGCAGCCAGAGGCCGAGCGTGGCGAGCGTCCGTATGGGCATGCCGTCGACAGAAACGATCACGTGACGGTTGAGATACCCGATGCGTCCCGCCGCGTGAAATGACAGTCTGTA
>CAYXPO010000734.1:0-2832 GCA_964466925.1 uncultured Nitrospirales bacterium | reverse complement strand
CAGGTGCCTGGAACACATACTTTTATCATGACAGTGAACGTCTCTTTACCCGCGCGCTCGCGGTGACGCAGGAGAACGACTTCGCGCATATTGCCCTCGGCTATGTCCGTGAAAAGCAGGACCGGTTTGACGAAGCGTTAAAAGAATACCAGGAGGCGGTGCGGATTACACCGGACTACCCCCTTTGGAACGGCATTCTGGCCGGTTTTCTGTTGAAGCACGGGCGGCCCGCGGACGCGGTTCCGTATTTTGAGGCCGCGCTTCGCACGGAACCCGAAAACGTGGAATACAACACCAAACTGGCCACGGCGTTGTTGGCCTTGGGACAGTATGAAACCGCATTGACGCCGCTCCAAACCGCAATTACGATGCGGCCCGGCAATGCGGCCCTGAACGCCAATCTCGGTGTGGCCCTGGCGGGATTGGGGCGTTATTCAGAGGCGCAACCCTTTTTTGAGGAAGCCTTGGCGTTGAATCCAGGTCTTACCGATGCCCGGCTGAACTATGGCCTCCTGTTGATTAAGCAAGGCGACTTGAAGCAGGCCGAAGTGCAGTTTCAGACCGTTTTACAGCAGGACCCGGCCAACAGCGCGGCACGGGAGGCCCTGCAGCGGATATCAAAGTAAGCGCCGGCACTACAGCACCACCCTGAAAAAATCCGCGCTGCCGGACGGGTTCGTGTCCGCCGCCCCTGGTATTCGTTTTGTTTGGGATTCTTTGCCCCCTGAGTCCCCATCGCGGCACATCCGTTGACACACAGTCTGTCCGAACACAAATGCATACTCTTGCGGACGGTTACTCTATTTTGCCGCCGTTTTTCGCCGTCGCCTTGGGAAGCACTATTTCCAAGCGCGGTAAAAGTGTCCGCGGGGGAAGGCGTGCTGCCAAACCTCATTGGCGATTGGGTGGAACAGCCATTGCACAATTCCGGGGATATGCGTATGATAAGATGAATTGTGAAAAAAGGAGCACTCCGGCTTATGAAGACGCGGCGCGTGATTATCATCGGAGCGGGCCCGGGCGGGCTCACGTGCGGCATGATCCTGGCCCATCGCGGGTATGAGGTCATTCTTCTTGAGAAGCTGGACCGGGTGGGCGGGCGCAACCGCCGCCTGGAGCTGGGGGAATACAAATTCGATGTGGGCCCCACGTTCCTGATGATGAAATTCATTCTGGACGAGGTCTTTGCGTTGGCCGGCAAAAAAACCGAAGACTATCTGGACGCCTATCCGCTGGACCCGATGTACCGCCTGAATTTTGATGATCGCATCCTGGATGTTACGCCGGACCACGAACAATTGCGCGAGCGTTTGGCGGCGTGTTTCCCCGGCGAAGCGCAAAATCTGGACCTCTTCATGAAAAACGAGGGGTTCCGGTTCGCGAAGATGAAGCCCTGCCTTCAAAAAGACTATTCCCACTTTTCCGCGCTCTACTCGAAAGAAATGCTTAGCGCGCTGCCGCACCTGAGTCTTGGGAAATCGGTGTACCAAAACCTCGGACGGTACTTCCAGAGTGAAAAGCTGCGCACCTGTTTCTCTTTCCAGGCCAAGTATCTGGGCATGTCCCCGTGGTCGTGCCCGGCCGCCTTCACCATCATCCCGTATGTCGAGCATGCGTTTGGCATCTGGCACGTGCGCGGGGGCCTTTCGGAAATCTCGTCGGCGATGGCCAAGGCGTTCCGTGAAGACGGCGGTGTGCTCCATCTCAACACGCCGGTCAAGCGCGTGCTCCTGGAAAATGGGAAGGCGGCGGGCGTGGAATTGGTGAACGGGGAGAAGATGAACGCCGATGCCGTCGTTATCAACGCCGATTTCGGGCATGCCATGACCACCCTGTTTGCGCCGGGGCAATTGCGGAAGTACACGGAGGAAAAACTGCGCAAACGCGAGTTCTCCTGTTCCACCTACATGCTCTATCTCGGCGTAAACAAGACCTACGAGGAACATCATCATCAAATCCTTTTCGCGCAGGATTACCAGAAAAACATCCGGGATATCGCCGAGCACAAGCGTCTTTCGGAGGATTTCTCAGTCTATGTGCGCAATGCGGGCGCAACGGACCCGACGCTTGCGCCCCAGGGCAAATCGGCCCTCTACGTTTTGGTGCCCACGCCCAACAACACCGCCAACATTGACTGGCCGCGCGAAAAGGGGCGCATGCGCGAGAAGACCCTGGCCATGATTAAGGCCCGCACCTCGATGAAGGATATTGAAGCGCATATCGAGGTGGAACAAGAATTCACGCCGCAGGATTGGGCGGCCCAGGACGTCTACATGGGGGCCACCTTCAATCTGGCGCACTCGCTGGGCCAGATGCTCTATTTCCGTCCGCACAACCAGTTTGAAGAAGTGGGGAACTGCTATCTGGTGGGCGGCGGAACCCACCCCGGCAGCGGCTTGCCCACCATCTACGAATCCGGCCGCATCACGGCCAATATCATCAGCCGGTTGCACTCCCAATAATACAACGCATCAGCGCACGGGGAAATATTCCCCATGGAATCCAAAAGGAATCCGCAGGGGCGCCTTCACGCGGGCCACTTCGCGGAAAGCGGCCGCGTCCAACACCAGAAGGAACGACGTATCGGAGCGCGTATCCAAGACGAGCGACAAAATGACACCCTCGTCTTCCTTTTGCGCCCGGGGGGCGGCCGTAAATACGGGCTCGCCGGGATAACAGCCGTTTTCACGCCAACAGGCGGTTGTTCCGCGGCGCACGTCCAGCTTGACCAATTGATTGTAGAAGCCATCCGTGAGGGGTGATTGAACACCGCACGCGTAGACATACGAGCAGGTTGATTGCCCGTAGTGCGCGGCATGGATGCGGGGAAAC
>CAYXPO010000733.1:0-2839 GCA_964466925.1 uncultured Nitrospirales bacterium | reverse complement strand
GTTTCGGTGCCGCGGTAATAACTGACCTCATGACACGCCAGGATGACCAAGAGGGCAAGGAGGATTCCCGCGGCCGCACGGACTATTCCCGGGTGACGCCGCGACCACGTCTCCGGGAGGCCCCACGCGATTATGAACGTCAATCCGATGGACGGCACATACAGGTAGCGGTCGGCCAGGCCGGCGGAACCGATTTGAACCAGGCCGATAACGGGCGCCAGGGTTCCCAGAAACCAGAGCCATCCCGCGGCAAGGAAGCGGGCGCGCCAACAGAACAGGCATACGAAGCTGATTCCCATCAGCAAGACGGACGCCGTCAGAATCCAGAGGATGGAATATCCCTGTTCTGGGAAGGGATAAAAGAAACTGAGCCGGACGGGATAGAAGAAATGCCCCAAGTACCGGAGATAGGAGACCACGGCAAGCGCGGCACGGCCGGAGAGGGAAAGGTGTTCCATGCTGGAGATCGCTTTTGAAGCGTGTTGCGTGACCACCGCCATCACCGCGCCCGCCAAGGCCAGGAGAAACAAATCCGTTTTTTCCACGAGCAGCCTGCCGAGCCGCCGCAGAACCTCCCGTGCAAAAAACGGCGGCCCCTCGATTCGCCGGAGGGGCCACCAGTCCACCAGCAGCAAGGTAAAGGGCAAGGTCACCGCCATGCTCTTGCTCATCAGCGCAAGGAGCGCAAACAGGAAAACCCACAGGCGCCTTTGGAAGGAGGGCCGGTGAACATGGCGGGCATAGGCCCCTAGGGCGAGGAACCAAAAGAGCGCGCAGAGCACATCTTTGCGTTCGGAAATCCAGGCCACGGATTCGGCGCGCAGGGGATGGATGGCGAATACGAGGGCCACGAAAAGGCTGCGTCCGGGCGGAAGGGTCAGCGCGCGCAGCGCGGCATAGAGCGCGATGGCCGCCAACAGATGATAAAACGCATTGCTGAGATGGTAGCCGCCCGCCCACGCTCCGAACAGTTCGGCATCCACCAGATAGCTGAGCATTGTGACCGGAATCCACATGGCGTGGATTTCCTTGGTAAAGGCGCCGAATATTCCGTCAAGGGTGAGCCCGTTCAGTACACGCGGATTTTCATAGACATAGCGTCCGTCATCAAACCGGATGAAATCAAAATAGGCGGTTTGCGCGAAAACAACCGTAATGCACGCGGCAATGAGAAGGATGGGAAGCGCATAGCCTTGCCGCCCCTCCGGGGCCGCACCCTCCGCCGAAAACCCCTGGAACGATGGTTGCGGAGGGTTCTCGGGAGGCATGGCGGAATCCATGGGCGCCTGTCAGATAACTTCCAGGGCGTCGCGGTCCGGCAGCGTTGGAAACGGCGCGTGCGGTTCCGATTGATACCAGAAGGCCACGGAGGCGATATCATCCTGCAGGGGAAGATAACGGCCATTGCTTCGCCAGCCCAGCGCCTGTATGGTGACGCGAAGGTCCTGCGCAAAGCGGACCGGGTCCATGATGTGCCAGCGGTACATGCCGAAGCGTTGTTGCGATTTATAGGTGCCGTCAGGCCGGATGACTTGATGCAGGCCGGCGTAGGGCGTGGAATACACGGTATACTGGCCGTCCCGGTCAAAGTTGTAGGAACCGCAAAAATAATCTTCCGTGCCCGTGCCGCAGATGGTGGGCCAGGCATCGCCGTCCATGAAAAATTTAATTTCGCCTTCTCCCCACCAGCCGGTGTTGTTCACCTGCCATGCCATATAGGTCCCCACATAGTGGCCGTTTCCCTTCACCCCATCGAGCAATACGTGGTCTTGCTTATACGGCAGGGGATTGCTGCGCCGCCATTGGGCATGAAGATAGGCCGCGTCTTCCGGAATCTCCGCAAGGGTGTAGTTTATCTGATAAAACAGGGTCATTTCCTCGCAGGCCAGATTTTCCAGGGTGATGCGGCAGTGCTTTTTGAAGGGCATGGGCCAATAACAGTTGAAGGCGCTGCCCGGATTGACACATACCGCCAGGGAACTCAGGGCGGCGTATTGCCCCCATCCCATGCAGAAAAAATCACCCACCGGGCATTCGATGCTGGGGGTGTCTTCGCCATCCCAATAAAACCGGAGGATGGAATACCGCCAGGGGCCGGTGGGCGTCATCCAGATTTGCTGAAGCATGCCGGGCCCGGCAATATTGGCCAGCTCGAAGGTGGTTCCCGCAGCGATTCTCACGCAAGGAGACAGTTTCCATCCCCGGCCCAAATCCCGGGCGCATTGGGAGCCGGGCCCCTCTGTGGCCATGCCCCCTTGTCCTTTTTCGCCCGTGAAATTCTCCGGAGAAATGGAGCGGGACAGGGCATTGGAAAGCAGGGGAAGGTTTCCCAAACCGAGGTGAAGGCCGTCGAACATGGATGTCTCCCTTTCGTTGCAGGAATGTTGATGCGTAATTTTATGTGGGGCATTGTACAAAAAGAGGGCGGTGCAGTAAAAAAAGGCGAGCATGTCACTCGACATTCTCGCCTCACGTCATTCTCAATTGTAATTAGGCCGAAGGCTTTATCAATCGGACATTCCAGGCGGCAGCAAGTGACCATACGACATCGTAACCACCGGGTCTTTTGCAAGATTCGGAGTGGATGTGTACGGGTTGCGCTTGGTCTGGTCAACAGCCGTCAAGAACGCGGCATACTGGCCTTGGATGGACTGGGCATTCCCGCCATCCCAGGAAATCTGGATGCCACCGTTCTTTTTCTTGTCAACGAGCGGTTGATTGTTGTTAAACGGATTCAAGACGTACTTCGGATTCTGGGCGGTCCAGTCCGCAGCCTTGATAGGATCCGAGTCGTTTTGTCTCCGGGGACGATTAGGCACCAAGACGGCCTGAATTCCAT
>CAYXPO010000732.1:0-2840 GCA_964466925.1 uncultured Nitrospirales bacterium | reverse complement strand
ATGGGTCACGGGTGAAATGCAGGAGGGCGGGCCGGTCATGCTTTCGGTGACGGCGCTGCGGGATGCCAAGGGCAATCCGATTGACCCCGCGCACGTTTCCGCGTCATGTACGGGAAAAGGCGATGCCCCCGTATTTTCGGGACTGGCCTTCGACCCCGCGACGGCGAAGGAGGGAACCAAGGTGACGATCACGTTTGCGGCGTCGGAGGCGCTGGACGGGAATCCTTTGGTGACAGTCAACGGCAATGACGCCACGTTTGTGCGTGCGATCAAAGCCTCCACGTATACTTATGAATATGAGGTGCAGGGTCCGGACAAGGACCCCGTGGGCAAGGCGGCTGTACTTATTACGGGACTCGATTTGGCGGGGAATATGGGCACCCTCGCCAATGACGAACTGCTCGAAATTGAAGCAGCGCAAGAACCGCTTCCGCTGGCGATTTGGCCGGCGGTGGTGGCCCTGTCCCTGGCGGGCGTGCTGGTGCTTGCACGGCGCCGCCGGAGTGTCAAGACCCTGCTGATGCTGGCATTGCTCTTGGCCGCGCCCTTGGCGATGGCACAGCCCGAGATTAAGAATCTGGCGGTTGAGCAAGTGCCGGGCGTGACACTGAACACGCAAGTGAACATCACTTTTGATTTGGAAGCGCCGGGCGATCCCTGCGACATCACGGTGGCGCTGTCAAAAGACGGCGGGGCGGATGGCTATATTCACCGCATAGTCTCCTATTCCGGCGATATCGCGGACCAGACAACGGGCGCCAAAACGATTGTGTGGAACATCGCGAAGGATTATCCCAATCAAACCCTGGCGGAGGCCCGCATCAAGGTTACCGCGAGTGATGTGCCGCTGACGCACGATTTGACCTACACCGCCGGTCCGAATGGCAGCCTGACCGGCACCTTGGCGCAGACCGTGGACCATGGAACGGATGGCACCGCAGTGGAGGCGAATGCCGCGCCGCATTATCATTTCGTGGACTGGAGTGACGGCTTGACGGACAGAATACGCCAAGACAAGGGGGTGACGGTCAATATTGACGTGACCGCCAATTTTGCCATGGACACATACAAACTAACGTATATTGCGGGCGCAAACGGAACCATTACCGGCAACACGGAGCAGGAAGTCCTCTATAACACTTCCGGCACCCAGGTAACGGCGGTGCCCAATCCCGGGTATGGATTTGTGAAATGGTCCGACAACTTGCTGACCCCCGACCGGATTGATGGCAGTGTGTCGGAGGATATTACGGTAACCGCGGAATTTGCCCCCTTGATCACGTATTACCGGGACGGGGACGGCGACCTGTTTGGCGTGACCACGGACTCGCGGCAATTGGTCGCCCCGTCGGCGCCCTACACGGCCTTGGTGGGCGGTGATTGCAATGATGCCAACGCAGCCGTCAATCCCGGCGTCACGGAAGTGTGCGATGACGGCATTGACAACAACTGCGATGGTAATATTGACGAGGGCTGCGGCCTGTCCGTGGATACTTTCGCCATCCAGAATGGGCTGCCGGTAACGGCGAGTCAGGTGGTGATCTTGAACAACACGGTTATCAACGGCATAGCCGATGAGTACCAGGCGAGCGAAGATGTAAACTTCCTTGACGCGACCACCACGGCATGGCTGCCGTATTCCACGGCGCCCGTCTTCACGCTCTCCACGGGCGCGGGGATCAAGACGGTGTATTTCCGGGTCCGTAACGTCGTCCGGGCCTCTCCCGCGAAATCGGACACGATTGAACTTATTGGGTTTACGGAAATGGTGTCCATACCGGGCGGCACCTTCACCATGGGCCGGCTGGACACGGGCGATGACAGCGCCGGGTACAGCAATGAATTGCCGCGGCACCAAGTGACGCTGACGGCGTATCAGATAGGCAAGTATGAGGTAACCACCCAGGCGTATTGCGATGTGTTGAATTGGGCCAAGGGACAGGGCTACCTGAAGGATGCCTCCGGCAACACCTGGACTTCCGGATCCATCTATGCGGGCACGTCCCGGAATCTGATTGTGGCCCTTACCAGTTCCGACTGCAACGTTCAGTACGCCGGCGGGATATTCTCGCCCAAGACCCGGACAGGCACGGGCGGCGTCTCGTACTCGACGGCGGACCATCCGATGGTCCGCGTCACTTGGTATGGCGCGGCGGCCTTCTGCAATTGGCTGAGCCAAATTTCCGGATTGAACCCGTATTATGACATGGCCACGTTATACTGGCCGATGGTGACGCCGGCCTCCCCGGCAGGCTTCCGGTTGCCCACCGAAGCGGAATGGGAACGCGCGGCCGCGTGGGATGGCAGCAAGCACTGGATTTACGGGTATACGTCGGATACGACGCCGACCGCGAGCCGCTGCAACTATACCGGTGTGAATCCGCTGGGTCTGACGACCCAGCCCAATACCGCGCCTATCGGCTGGTTCAATGGAACCAATATCAGCCCGAATGGTTCTGTCACCACGGTGAACAGTGTAAGTCCCGCCGGATGTTATGACATGTCCGGCAACGTGTGGGAATGGTGCGGTGATTGGTATGACGTTTACACCGCCGACCCCGTAACCGACCCGACGGGGCCTGCAACGGCGCCGGCCACCCCCTACAAGGTGTATCGCGGTGGTGAATGGGGCATGGCGGCGAACGTCTGCCGTACGGCGCAACGCGCCAGTTCCGGTGCAGGGCTTGCGAGCAAGAGTGTCGGATTCCGTATCGTGCAGCGGTAATTCGCACCAAACCGCGCATAACGCACGGGGTGAAAGGCAAATGCCTTTCACCCCGTTTTCCTTTGTGCGCCCGGCAGGGCGCGTTCATTTGAAGGTGTAAGTCCTTTACAGGCCT
>CAYXPO010000731.1:0-2841 GCA_964466925.1 uncultured Nitrospirales bacterium | reverse complement strand
TTGCGGGTCGCGGCAGCCTCCGAAGCGCGACGCCGAGGGATGAAAGAAGGACGCCCCCAACGGGATTCGAACCCGTTGATGCTTCGGCGGCCGACGGTGCGCAAGGCGTGCAAAACGCCGAGCTTACGGCATGTGGCGAGCTGCCGGCGGGCGGCTGCTGTCACGAAAACTGCACTAAAACCGGCTGCGAAACCGCCTGCATAGCACTGGCAAACGACCCGGCGCTGCGGGCGCTGGTGAATGCGTGGCCGGGGCTGCCGGAGCCGATCCGGGCCGGCATTGTGGCGCTGGTGAAGGCGGCGCGGAGTGGCGGGGAATGAAGGCGGCAACGGTGCGCATGGAACGCGCGCGGCCCGGGGTCCTTCCACCAGCTCGTTCTCGCATCCTGCTGCCCGGGGAACACGCGAAGTAATAGACAGACTTTATTTCCGGCTTCACCGCGCACCGCGCGTTCTGGCAGGCGCAGGGCGGGCGGGGCTGATTTGGACGGTTCACCCTACGGGAGGACCGCGGCGCGTGGCGTGTAGCGGCTGTGGGCGGGCGTGGCGCGGGCGAGAATCGGCCAGGTGTGGGCATCCGTCCGGGGCAAAAATCGGCAGAATGGACCCGGGGCGGGCGGCGGGATTTGAACCACGACCCGGGCGGGCGCGCCAGCGGGGACCGGGTGTAACCCCGTCCGGCGAGCTGGCGATTTTGGTTTTTGCGTTTGGGCGCAGCCGGGCGGCTGAGTGCAGGCGCAAGGTGGTGCGGGCAGGGGTACAGTACCGTCCTGGTACCATGCCGGGGCGGGGTATTTTGTGCATTAACTCCGGCGGGTCCTTCCTTGTACGCCGTCAAACGCGGGTCAAACGGGGCATTATCCCCGTACAAACGCTGTGCAAATGTGACCGAACGAACTGACATTCGCCGGGGGGGCGGTTCCATCTCTGGCGGGCGGCTGAGTGCGAACCGTGGGCGGCGGGCGTGCGTTTTTTCACGGGTTTGGGGAAAACGCGGGGAAGGCTACGTCACGCGCAGGCGTGCATTCTCTTGCATCAGGGTACAGAAAACGCGAGAATGGAAACATCCTGTCGGGAGTACAAAAATGCCGGGGACGATGGTTGATGCCAAATGCCCATTTTGCGGGCGGCAGGGCAAGGTGGACGTGAGCGCGGTTGGTAAGACCGCGCGGTGCAAATGTGGGCAGAATTTCGTAGTCTCGGACGCTCACCTGGGCAATTGTCCAAGCTGCGGCCAGCTCATGCCGGAAGGCGCAGCGCACTGTCCCGCGTGTGGGCCGGGTGCGAAACGAAATGTCGCGCCGGCAGAGGGCGCGCCTTTGCCGTACGCCAAGCTGCCGGTTACGTCCGGGGACCAGGGCGTATTCCCGCGCGAGATGCTGGACGCGGGCGAGACGGTGTTGCTGGAATGCCGGTGGTCGCGCTCGTGGCAGAACTTCGGGCTGGTGTTGAACCTCGTTTTTGCGGCTGCTGTGGCGGCGATTGGGTTTTTAAGCGCTCCCCCGGGTGGACTGCTTGTGCTGGGCGGTGTTGTCCTGATCTGGCTTCCGGCGGCGTTGCTGGCCTATTGGGCGCGGCGCTTCACCGCTTACGCGGTGACGAACAAGCGCGTCCTCTTGCGAACGGGCATTCTCTCACGGAAGCTGCAATCCATTCCGCCCGCAAAAATCACGGACACGACTGTCACGCAGGGCATCATGCAGCGTGTACTTGGCTGCGGCGATGTTGCTTTCAACACGGCGGGTAGTTCCAAAGTTGAAATGTGCTGGCGGTGCGTAGACGACCCTTATGAGGTGGCCAAGGTCGTAGGGCGGGTACTCCCGCGATGATTGCTCCCGCGCGGCACGACACAACCTGGCGGTGAGCTGGAGAAAGGAGCAGGCGATGCAACTAACTCATGTTTTGGGACTTGGCGTCTTGCTGGCACTCGTGGGGCAGGCCGGGGCGACGGAGCGGCATGTTCCGAGCCAGTACGGGACAATTCAGGCGGCGATTGACGCGTGCGCGGATGGGGATGCGGTTGTTTTGGCAGACGGCGTGTACATGGGAGTTGGCAACCGGGACCTGGACTATGCGGGAAGATTGATAATGGTTCGGTCCGCGAGCGGCGACCCGACGACGTGCATTATCGATTGCCAACAAGCGGGCCGAGGCTTCTTCATTCACGGCTTCAGTTTCGGACCTGGCGTAAGCGGCCTTACTATCCGAAACGGGCAACCGCTGATGGCGGCTCCCGGTGGCGGTGCTGGCGGCGCAATCTATGTGGATGGGTGTGCAACAATCGACAACTGCATCATCACCGGCAATACTGGAGCGCACTACGGTGGCGGGCTATGTTGCTGGGGCGCTGTTATAGTTACGGGCTGCACTATCGTCGGCAACGCCGTAGAGGCCGTCTACCCCGTCACGGGTTTAGGGGGCGGCGTGTTCCTCAGTGGTGGGGCTCAACAATGTGTCTTGCGGAATTCGACTATAGTGGGCAATAGCGCGGACTGTGGCGGAGGTGTCGCGAGCTTTGACGGTGGATGCATAGAGAGCTGCATTATCCGAGAGAATAATGCTTTCTACAAAGGCGGCGGGGTTTTCAACGTGTGGGACTTGTACAATTCGGAAATTACCCGAAATTACTCTGGGTGGTATGGCGGGGGAGTGTGCGCAGAGAATAAACCGTGGGAGGTGAGGAGTTGCACCATTGCAGACAACACTGCCGGCTGGTATGGCGGCGGCTTGTATGGCACTGGCGCACAGAATAATCCGTTAGCAAATACGGTGCTGTCGGGAAACTGGGCAACGTATGGACGACAAGTAGCGTTAGAGTATTTTGCCACTACCACCGTGGAGT
>CAYXPO010000730.1:0-2847 GCA_964466925.1 uncultured Nitrospirales bacterium | reverse complement strand
GCCCGGACGCACCCCGAGCGCCATGAAAATGAAGCGCAGGGCGTCCGTGCCGCTGTTTACCGCCACGGCATGGTCCACCGCGCACGCCCGGGCGAGTTCCTCCTCGAACCCGCTCACGTGCGGCCCGCCAATGAAGGCCGCGTTCCGGAGAATATCCTGCCATAGCGGCAGTATTTCGGATTCCAGCGCGCGGTGGGGCGTTTTCAAATCCAAAAAAGGAACATCCATCCTTAGGTCCTTCCTGTTTGTGTGGCACGGCCTTTCCGCATTCATCAGAGACAGGTTGCGCGGAAGGACGCGGCATGCGTCTTCGTCAGGCTGCCGCCGCCAAGGGCCGTTCCTTCCGCCCGAGACCGGTTCTTTTCACTATCCGTGCCGCTGGATGCGTCTTCCCTCCGCACTACCGCCCGGAATAATGAAGAGACGCGCCCGGCATGCTGCGATGATACTTGCCCCTTCACGCAATGTCAATTCGGCCAAGTTGACTTCCGCCGGTCTGAACATCAAACTATGTCTGTTTTCAGGACCGTTCAACACCATCCGGAATCAACGGGAATAAGGAGTCATGGCATGGGTGCTCATGGAATAAACCGGCGTTCTTTTCTGGTTACGGCCGCGGCGGGCGTGGCGGCGGGCGCAACATGGTCCGCGCGCGCGGCCAGTGCGGCCAATACGGCATATACACCGCTGTTGAAGGGGGTGCAATTGGGCCACCTTCCGGGGGATCGCCCGGATTTGGAAAAATTCAAATACGCCAAGGAAATCGGCTTTGATGGCGTGGAAATTCCGCCCATGGAAGATCTCGGGGCGGCGAAACGGCTGGCCGACGCCGCGCAGGCCGCGGGCATCCGCCTGCATTCCGTGATCTACGGCGGCTGGGGCGCGCCCATGTCGCATCCTGATCCCACCGTGGTGGAAAAAGGGAAAAAAGAGATCGAAAACGCCCTGCGCACCGCGCAGGCCGCCGGGGCGGACGTGGTGCTGCTGGTGCCCGCCGTGGTCAACGATTCCGTGGGGTATGGCGAAGCGTGGGAGCGTTCCCAGAAAAATATCCGTGCCATGATCCCCCTCGCCGCCGAACTCAAGGTGGTGATTGCGGTCGAAAACGTCTGGAACAAGTTCCTGTTGAGCCCGCTGGAATTCGCGCGCTACGTGGATGAGTTCGACAGCCCTTGGGTCCGTGCGTATATTGACGTGGGGAACATGGTGATTTTTGGATATCCCGAAGACTGGATTCGCACCCTCGGCAAGCGCATCGTGAAATTGCACATCAAGGATTTCAAACGCGACGGATTCCAGTGGAGCAAGCTCCCTTACGAAGGCGACGTCAACTGGCCCGCCGTCCGCAAGGCCCTCGATGAAATCGGGTATGAGGGCTTTGGCACGGAAGAATTTCCGGGCGGCGACGACGCCTACCTGCGCGAACTCTCCCGGCGAATGACCCTCCTCGGCCAGGGCGCCGCGAAGGCTTAAAAAATCCGCTGGATGTTCGTGGGTTCCGGAAAGAGGGTGGACTCATCCTCTTGCTGGGCGTTGGACGTATGGAAAAATCCGCCCTGGATTTCTTCCTTGCCGGATTCATATTCTTCCACGGAAATGCTGCCGATGATTTGAACCGGAAGCCGGGTTTCAAGGCAGGTGAAGGACACGCCGGTTCCCTGGGGCAGGAGTTCGGGCTGTTTTTCGCTTTTCCATTTTTTGGCGGGCCGCCCCCCGGACCACATCGTAATCACAAACACGCTTTTCATGGCGGCCTCTTGGGTGGAACCGGCGGCGGGCCGGTTCCCCGGTTGGTTTACATGCCCACGGTTTCGTCGAGTTCTTTGAGAAATTTTTCCACGGCCTGACGGTCCTTCGGGCTAATTGAGGAGAATTGAAGGCCCGAGGCGAAGCCGGCGTGTTCGCGGACGTATTTGGTCCAGCGCACAATGCCGCAGGCGTGAATTTTTGCGCCGTTGCGCACTTCAATGATCAGGTTCATGTCCTGTCCGATGTCGAGTTGAATGCCGCTGAACACCGAGCATCCTTCGGCGCTAAGATCGAGAATGCGCCCGGCGATGGGATGTTCGGTTTCCGACCAGGTGTCGGAATAACCGGTGCTGTGCTTGATCCGCAGGCCGAGATTTACTTTGCAATTGTGGCGGATCGCGCGGCGCCGCAGATGCCGTTCTTCCCGCGAGGCATCCTCGCTTCGGCGCGCCTTCTGCAGCGTTTCCAGCAAATCGCGATCCGCCTGCCGGCGCAGGGTCTTGCGGCGTTCCTGAAACATGGTTGGGTCTCCAAGGCTGACAACTGCTTTCGCAACCTGATATGAAACACATCAAGCGCACGGCTATTGTGCCAAGCTTTGCGCCGCGAAACAAGTGTTTGTACGGGACATTTCATGGGGATTTTATGTGTGCCACACAAAAAAAGTGCGCGCGCATGCAGATTTTTTTCATGGAAAATCTGTCATGCCGTGTATTCTTTCCGCGGTGGTGTGATGGCGGGGGGGTGATGCTCCGTGAAAAATCAGAATACGCCCCCTGTTTTTGGCGATTTTGTATCTTGTTGAATGGCAATGGTTTATGGTGCGCGGGATGTGTTTTATGCCGCATGTGAAGGTGTTTTTCCTGAAAAATCAGGGGTTTTCTCCATGGAATCTTTCAATCCCCTTGAAAATAGGGCTTGACAAAACGCTCTTTAATGAGTATGGAAAGGCTATCAAAGGGCTGTTGAACGTGTGATGTCATGGCCTGGCGAAAGTTATGGCGCGCCGCGTAGTTCGGAACGTTGCCTGTTGCATTGTTTCGCTTGGGGCGGAGGCGCCTGTGGTGGGGATTAAACCATCGAACGGAGGAAGAAACC
>CAYXPO010000729.1:0-2848 GCA_964466925.1 uncultured Nitrospirales bacterium | reverse complement strand
ACGAGCGGCGCCAGTTTCCCGTTTTCCGAGGCTTGAAGCGCCTGCAGTTCCCGGACAAAGCGAGCAATGCCCGCCTCGCCGCGTTCGATGGCGTCTTTGTACAGCTCTTCGCGGGATTTGCCCGAGGGATTCACCACAAAATCTTTGACACGGAACGAAACCCGCGCGGGGGATTTCGCCTTTACCAGATTGATGCGAATATGGGTTGAGGTGGACGCGGTGGTGAACGGGGCGGAATACGTCCGGTAGTCCTCCGTGAGGGAGAAAGAAGGCGCGCACAGAGGCGTATCCTCCTGGTCGTATACCGCGATGTGCAGGTTCACCCCCTCATAGTCCTTGAACCCTTGGATGCGCATGGACACCGTATACGCCGTGTCCGGTTTACAGGGCACGGAGGCGCGCCTGCCTTTATCCGCCCCCCAGCAGGCCCCCGCCCATAAACCATCGCTTGTGTCGCACTGGAACACGGCTTCCGCGTCTGAACACCCCTCCCCGGCGGCCACCGCCGTCAGGCTTGCCTCCAGCGGCTGCCAAGAGCCCTCATGCTCGATGCGCCCCCGGACGGGTCCGGCGTTCGTGGCCACAATGACCCGTTCCTTGACCCGGTCATTCAGCGCCTCCGTTATCGCGCACGCCCGGCTCTGATGAAACAGGTCCGTGCCGTATTCCGCCAACAGCAAGGCGGTGTGCAGGCCCATGCCGCACACCAATTCGGGCACCGATATGTCCGGTTTCACCTGCATGGCGGCGCGAATGCGCTCCATCGAAAAATGGGGTTCCAGGAATCCCGCATGTTTTTCCGCCAACTCGGCCATCAGCGGCTTCATGGCATTGTAATAGGCCATTTTCACCGGCGGCAGAAAGGGATTCCCGTAGGCGGGGAAATGCACACTGGATTTATAGGGCGGCACCACCGGGACGCGGTACTTCCCCTTCAGCACATGGTTAAGGTCGGGAAACCATTGTTGATTGGCGAACGGTATGTCGAGCAATTGCGGCGCCATGGTGTGCACCGCCATAAAGTGATACGCCTCGTTTTTCCGGAAGGCCTTGGGCATGGACAAGGTCAGGCCGCACACGCGCGGATGCAGCAGCGGGCTGCACATGGGGCCGCTCATGCGCGTGGCCACATTGATGGCGGCCGCCCACGTGCCTTGGACCTCGCGCAGGGCGTGAAGCTCCGCCACGCTGTCCAGCGGCGCCTGTTCCTCCCGTGCAAACCCCGCGAAAACGTCCATGTATTGGTTCATGAAGGCCTCCCGGCAGGTGTCCCCCAGAAGATGAAGGGGATCATGAAAGTACGAGGCAAACATCGCGTTCCGGTATTGTTCCAGCGAACCCGTGGGACAATGCCGGAACCAGGCGTCGCGCAATCCCTGATGGCCCGTGAGCAGAATGCGCTGAGAAGGGGCGGCAATCTGGGCGAAATCGTGAACGGAGAGTTGTCCGGCGGTGACATTGAGCGACTCCAGGATGACGTTCATATTCAGCCGGAGTTCTTCATAGATGGCGGTTTCGCGGATGATGCGGTAGCGGTCCTGGAGATGGGTTTTGGCGATGATGTCCTGGGCGCTGATGACGTCGGGGGCATACAGCGGACCGCTGGTGTACACTTCGGCGACGGCGTCCTCAAGGCCCGCATGCATCAATAGCGCCAGCACCACCCGGCTGTCTTTCCCGCCACTCAGGCGGAAGGTCATTCCAAGCCGGTTGCAAAAGGCGTGCATGCGCCGGAGATAGCCCGCCATGTCATTGCAATGCGTCTCAAAGACCGGCCCCAGGTCCTCCAAGGAAAGTGGCTGTTTATTCACGGACAACAGATCTGAATAGGTGCTGGGGCGGATGTGCAATCCCTTTTCGGGCGTGACCGTGGCCAAGGCCCCGGCGGGAAGCTTCCGTACGGCCTTGAACGCCGTAACGCCGCACTGGGTGAATCCTTGATAGCAGAGCCATTGCGCCGCCGCCGGGTCCGGTTCTTGGCTGACGCCCGGCAGTTGAAGCAACAGCGGCAGGCGGTTGCTGAACGCCACATAGCCGGGCTGGTCCACGTAATAGAGCGCATGACTGCCGTTCCGGTTGAGAAACAGCGTGAGGGCGCGATCCTCGCCATAGGCAATCGAAAACTCCCCTTGCAGACGGCGCATGTCGTCTTGGACCGTTTGAAACAAGCCCCGCACAAACTGTTCCGGCCCGGTGAAATCCCCATCGGACCCCGTGTCCGGAAAACCGTCGAAACACACTGCGCGCGCGCCCTCCTTGAAGAGATGCGTCTTGGGAAGAATGAGTTCCGGCCAGTAATCGAAGCTGTGGATTTCCACGTGGCCGGAGGGCGAACGCCATGCTTCCGTGGCGGAGGGTTTGCGCAACAGGTACGGCAAGAGTAGTGCCTGGTCAATCGGAGGATGGTCCTTGGTTTTCCACACGCATGCAAGATAGGTATTCATGAAATGCTCCCTGACCCATTGATGTTGACCGCGATTTCCCAAATACATCCGCTCCCCGTCCCGGCGGGCGAATTTGCCCAAATACTACACCCCTCGTCCAACCCGATCAACAAGACGAAAAAGTTGGCGGCCCGCGGCATTTTTCCGCCCTTGCGTCCCTGATAAAGCGCTCTGTGACAGGTTGACAAATTGTTTGATCCGGCCAAACCGTAACCGTGCCTTGCCCTCGTCTTACCCGTTGAGGGTCCAACCCGCGCGGTAGGTGCGGCGGAGGAGCGCATCGGCTTCCGCCGAGTTGGTGACCGTGCCGTTGGCGCCGTCGTACTCGATGGGCTTGCCCGCGCGGTAGGCCAGGCGAGGGGAGAACACCGCGAGGAGGACAAGGAAAATGATTGCGAAGGTAC
>CAYXPO010000728.1:0-2853 GCA_964466925.1 uncultured Nitrospirales bacterium | reverse complement strand
AACGGTCCTGTATGTAAAGAAGTCATGATGGTGCTGGAATACGCCTCCGTGGAAGTGGACTATTGCCCGGCGTGCGGCGGTCTGTGGCTGGATGCCGGTGAATTGGACCTGCTTCTGGGCCAGCGACGTTTGACCGAAGGCTTCCTTCGGGCGGGCGGCAAGACGGCCGTGAAGAAGGAAAAACCGCGGCGGTGCCCCATTTGCCGGGTCAAGATGGAGAAGCACACCACGGGCGGCGCGGTGCCAGTCACGTATGATCGGTGCGGGCGGGAGCACGGGTTGTGGTTTGACAAAGGCGAATTGGCGCTGGTGTTGGAACAGGGCGGTTCCGCGCCGGAACATGAACAGGTGGTTTCCTGGCTGCGTGAGGTGTTCTCGCCGCCGCGGGCCGGTGAACAATAACCCAAGGAGAATACGCGAATGATTCCAATGCTAGTGATTCTGGCGATCCTGGTGGTGGTCCTGCTGTGGGTCATCGGCATGTACAACAGCCTGGTGCGCCTGCGGAACGCGGTGAAGAATGCCTGGTCGCAAATAGATGTTCAGCTCAAACGGCGGCACGACCTGATTCCGAATTTGATCGAAACCGTCAAGGGGTATATGCAGCATGAACGCGGCACGCTCGAGAATGTGACCAAGGCGCGCAATCTGGCCGCGCAGGCGTCCGGCGTGGGCGAGCAGGCCAAGGCGGAGAGCGGCTTGAACCAGGCGTTGAGCAGTTTTTTCGTGGTGGCGGAGAACTATCCCGACCTCAAGGCAAATCAGAATTTCCTGGCGCTGCAGGAAGAACTCACGTCCACGGAGAACAAAATCGGCTTCGCGCGGCAGGCCTATAACGACCAGGCGATGCAATTCAACAACACGATCGAGATGTTCCCGAGTAATATCGTGGCGGGGATGTTCAGTTTCAAGCAGGCGGAATTCTTCGAGATTGAAGAAGCCGCGGAACGCGCCGTGCCCAAGGTGAGCTTCTCGTAACATGTTTGAACTGGTGCGCGCCAATAGGCGGCGGTCGGTGGCCGTGCTCTTGCTCATGCTCCTGCTCGTGCTCGTGCTGGGGGTTGCGATTGGGCGCGCGGTCGTGCCGTCCCTGGCCATGACGGAATTCCAGGGCGAAAACGTCAAGACCCATTGGGCGTTCAATCCCACGGGCGGATTGCTCGGCATGGCGGTGGCCGCTTTTTTATGGTTTTTTCAGGCTTCGCTCGCCTACTTCCAGGGCGACAGCATCCTGCTGTCGGTGAGCAAGGCGCGCCCGATTCAGAAAAGCGACCATCCCCAGCTCTACAATGTGGTGGAAGAAATGTGCATCGCGGCCAATCTGCACAAGATGCCGGATATCTACATTATTGAAGACATGTCCATGAACGCGTTTGCCACGGGCCGCAGTCCGGACCGCGCCTCGGTGGCGGTTACCGCCGGTCTGCTGGCAAAGATGAACCGGGACCAGTTGCAGGGGGTCGTGGCCCATGAAATCAGCCATATCATGAACCGCGACGTGCTGCTCATGACCATCGCCGGGGTCATGGTGGGCACCATTATCATACTGGCCGACACCTTTCTGCGCGCCCTGTGGTATTCAGGCAATTCCACCCGGTACCGCTCCTCCAAAAAAGGCGGGGGCGGCGCACAGGCCATTCTGCTGGTGATTGCCATCGTATTGGCGATTGTAACCCCCATTCTCGCGCAATTGCTGTATTTCGCGTGTTCGCGGCGGCGCGAATATCTCGCCGATGCGGGCGCGGCGGTGTACACGCGGTATCCGGAGGGATTGGCCTCCGCGCTTGAACTGCTCGAAGGCAATGCCGAACCCCTGTCCTCCGCCAACCGCGCCACCGCCCCCATGTACATCGTCAATCCCCTGAAATCCAGCGCCTTGGGCCTGACCAGCACGCATCCGCCCACGTCGGAACGCATCAAGGTGCTGCGAAGCCTTGCCGGCGGCGTATCCTACCAAGCCTATCAGGCGGCCTGGGCCAAGGTGAGCGGTCCTCGCGCGGCGCGCATGCCCGCATCGGCCTTGAACATGGCGCCCGCCGCCCCGCGCGAAGCCCATCCCGAATCGCAACCGCCCGCGGAGGCGCGGCAGCGGATGCGCGATGCCGGCGACCTGCTCCGCAAAGTGAACCAGTTCATTTTCCTGTCCTGTCTCTGCGGCATGAAAATCAAGCTGCCCCCGGAATTCAAACGGGATCACGTGCAATGCCCGCGCTGTCGGCGCGAACTTGCCCTCCCCGTGGCCCAGATGGCGGCTGCGTCCGCTGCGGGAGCACTCCTGGCGCAGGGAACCCCGCCGCCCCCCCCGGCCATCCCCGTTGCCCAGCCAACGGAAAAATTGCCGCCGCTGGAAATCCTTCGGCCCGCCGCCGGATGGACTTCTTTCAAGTGCGGTTGCGGTGCCGTCAACAGTATTTCCCCGGCCCAACAGGCGCCAGAAATTTCTTGCCAGAAGTGCGGGCGAAGGGTCATTATAAAGACAGCGTAACAACAAACCAACGCGCGGGGTGTACCCATGTCCACACCGGAAATACGGTTGAATATCTTCGATTTGGTTTCATCGCTGGCCAAGACGCTGGATATGATGAGTCCCGTGATTGCGGATCATCATCTGCGTGTTGCCTACATCTCCTTCCGGATCGCCCAGGAACTGAACTGGCCGTCCGCCGAACGGCGGGAACTTGTGCTGGCGGGCGCATTGCACGATATCGGCGCCTTCTCGCTCACCGAGCGGCTTAACCTGCTCGATTTTGAGTCCATTCAGCCCGGCAAACACGCCGCGGCCGGTTATCTGTTGTTGAAACGCTTCGCGCCGTTTGCCCGCATGGCGGAGTTAATCCGTTTCCATCACCAACC
>CAYXPO010000727.1:0-2855 GCA_964466925.1 uncultured Nitrospirales bacterium | reverse complement strand
GAACATGCCTTTGAGATGTTCAACCAAATGTTCTTTGGCGGATTTGATCTGAGTTACTGCTTGTACACTGTTTCCGGCGAGGGGGAAGGGCCGGTGGAAGGCGAAGGGCAAGTGGAAGGCGAAGGGCAAGCTGAGGGAGAGGGGCAGATGGAAGGGGAAAATGGGATTTACACGGCGGACCAAAATGGGGATAACCAGATCAATCTATCAGAATTATTGCGCGTGATACAGTTCTTTAATTCCAACGGCTTTCATTGCGCGATGGGCACGGAAGATGGCTATGCTCCGGGAACCGGCGATACCTCCTGTGCGCCGCACGACAGTGATTACAATCCGCATGACTGGCGGATCACGCTTTCCGAATTGCTGCGGGTGATCCAGTTCTTCAATTCGGGCGGCTATCATTATTGTCCGGAGGCGGCCACGGAGGACGGCTATTGCGCGGGGTTGGCGAAATCATGAAGGTGACCGGCGTCTGCTTCGCATGCTATGATGACGCTTCTGTAGGATGTTTTTTCAGACAAGGCTAGAGAAAAGGAACCGCGACATGAAACAAGACAGTTTGACGCGCCGGGCATTTCTGGCGGCGGCCACAACGACGGCCGTAATCGGCATCGCCAGCGCCCAGGACAAACCGAACACGGCGAAGGTGGTGCCCCGCAAGCTTTCGCCGAACGAGAAGGTGAACATTGCGGCGATTGGCGCGGGGGGCAAGGGCACCTCGGACATCATGAGCTGCAGCAAGCTGGGCGAAAACATTGTCGCCCTGTGTGATGTGGATTGGGACCGCGCGGGCGAGGCGTTTTACCGGCTGCCCAAGGCGAAACAATTCAAAGATTACCGGAACATGCTCGAACAAATGCCGGAGATCGACGCCGTGACGATCTCCACGCCCGATCATACGCATGCACCCGCCGCCTACATGGCCATGAAGATGGGCAAGCATGTCTACGTTCAAAAACCGCTTACGCACACGGTGGCCGAGGCGCGCCTGCTGAAAAACGTCGCGAAGGAGACCGGCGTAATGACGCAGATGGGCAATCAGGGCCACTGCGGGAACGGCGTGCGCACCCTGTGTGAAATGATCTGGAGCGGCGCGATTGGCCATGTCCGCGAAGCCCATGTATGGACCCATCGCCCGGTGTGGGACAACCAGGGCATGACCGAGCCGCTGCCCCCCGAAGTCACCCCGGAAAACCTCGATTGGGACCGTTGGATTGGCTGCGCCCCGTGGCGGCCCTACAACCACAAGCTCGCCCCGCATGATTGGCGCGCCTGGCTCGATTTTGGCGGCGGCTCCCTGGGCGACATGGCCTGCCACATCATGGACCCCGCCTACATGGCGCTGAAACTCGTGGAAGCCACCGACTACACCGTCGAGGTGGTCCAACAACGCGGACGCAACGATCAGACCTTCGCCATTACCTCCACCATTAAATACTCCTTCCCCGCGCGCGGCGACATGCCCCCGGTGGATGTCTATTGGTACGACGGCCACTGGCCCGATCCCGCGACCGGCAAGGAAGTGTACAACCGGCCCAAGCGCCCCGAAGGCATTCCGGAAGATCAGATTTTGGGCGACGACAACAAGAACGGCTCGTTCTTTGTCGGCGACAAAGGCGTGCTTACCGCGGGCGAATACGGCGGCGAACCGCGTCTGATGCCCGATGAAAAAATGAAGGGCTACCAGTATCCGCCGGAAACCGCCGAGCGCATCCCCGAAGAAAGCCCCTATCTAGACTGGGTGCGCGGCATAAAGACGGGGAAGGTTCCCTGCTCGAATTTCGACTATGCCGGTCCCTTCGCCGAAATGGTCCAGTTCGGCAATCTTGTCGTGAAATCGGGTGAAAAGCTGCATTGGGACAACGTCAAAGGCGTCGTTACCAACGTGGCCAACCCCGAAAAGATTGTCAGCAAGGAATATCGCAAGGGCTGGGAATTGCCCTGCTGACATTCCCGCAACAGAAACCTGAAAACGCGCCGTGGTCCGTGGTATGCGGGTCACGGCGCGGTTTTTGGGAGGCAGTGGCTGCGACGGGGAAAGGCGTGGTATTATTGTCTAATGTTGGAATGCACCGGTTTCCGAAGAGGCATGTGATGGTGTATAAACAAAATAGACGAAGGACGGTTCCTTGGGGCACCTGTGTACACGCTGTTTTCGCGTTTGCGGCGTTCCTGGCAGGGGTGGTTTTCACGGGCGCGCCGGCGGTGGCGATGGAAGGTGCTTTCACCTATCCATGGCTGGCCGTGATTTCCGCAAACGCGCTGGAAGCGGCTCCCCATCCTGAATCTTCCGCTCCGACTCTGAATACCACGGTGGAAACGGACGAAGCCGAGGCTCAAATGGAAGAGATTTATGCGCGGCATCGTTTTGTGTTGATGGCCATGTTTGCCTCGACGTTTCTCTTTTTGCTGGTGCTTTTCGCCAGTTATCCGCGCCGCCGAGAACACCTCTTTGTCGCTTTGACGCTTCTATCCTGTCTCGCGGCAATGGTGTCCCTGCACATTTCGGACGTTACCACGGACAGAGCCCTGTGGCACTTCACCTATTACTATCTGTTCCTGGGGTTTACGGTCCTCAGCGTGATTTTCGGCGTGGGGCTGCTCGAAATCGCCCTCACCGGGCGGCTGGCCAGAATCTATTATGCGTATGCCGCGCTGGGCGCCGCGCTTTATCTCGTTGCCCCCTATTACAGCAACGACTGCGTGCATGTCTTTCCCGTATTGTGCCTGCCGGAAGTGATGCGCGTTTTTTACGTGGCGTTGAAAAAGGGGCGCATTGGCACCAAACTATTGTTGGCAGTTTCGGCTTTAGTGTTCATGCTGGTGGTGCTCAACGCACTGGGCAGCATTGT
>CAYXPO010000726.1:0-2855 GCA_964466925.1 uncultured Nitrospirales bacterium | reverse complement strand
TATTCCGGCGATGGTTTGTGTCAACAAATGGAACCTGAATCCCGAAATGACGGACGCCATCGAGGCGTCCACGGAGGCTTTGGGTGTGAAATCCCTGGGAAGGATACGGTATGATCGCGCCATCACCGAGGCGCAAGTAGCGGGGAAAAACGTGCTGGAATATTCCGGAAATGGCGCCAGTGAGGATATCCGCCGCCTATGGGCGGACGTGGATTCATTGTTAAACGCGCGCGGCAATTGAAATGGAAACAGCAGCCAACACGAGGAGAAACAGCGCATGTCAAGCAAAGACGCGCGGATAATGCCCCGCGGTTTTGGCGGCATGATTTCCCTCGATGTCGGACAGGAAGAGGAACATGCCAAGCGCTTTATCGCGGCGCTGCGAACGATCTGCCACGCGGTAAGCCTCGGCGCCACGGAATCGCTCATCTGCATTCCCTATTTGACAACCATGCTGTACCTGCCGCCGGAACGCCGCGCCCTTTTTGGCGTGCGGAAAAACACCGTGCGGTTGTCGGTGGGAATTGAACCGCCGGAAACCTTGTTGGCCGATCTGAAACAGGCCCTGGCGTGCGTCGAGCAAGACACCTCGCCGCATGGACAGCCGCCCAAACCGGCGCCCGAGCGCGGATGACCAACACGATGGACATTCTGTTTTTGGGCCGCATCGCGCCGGACCGCACCACGGTGCAGCGTGCGGCGCCGTCGGCCTCGTCGGTGCACTAACATGCCCGAAGCGTCATCGCCAAGGCATTTGAACAGGTCATGCAACCCATTCTTGTTTGGGATGACGTCAAAACCATCCCTGGAAAAGGAGAGTAGAACAATGCGTATTGCGATTCCCGTGGCCCATGGAAGGCTTGCGATGCATTTTGGGCATTGCGAACAGTTCGCACTTGTGGATGTGGAACAAACGGAGAAGCAGATCATCAAAACAGAACTGGTGGACGCGCCGGAACATCAGCCGGGATTGCTGCCGCGCTGGCTCGGTGAACGAGGCGCCAATGTGATCATCGCCGGTGGCATGGGATCGCGCGCCCAAAACTTGTTTGCGGAGCAAGGGATAACGGTGATTGTGGGCGCGCCCGCGGAAACCATCGAGTGCCTGGTGAAGTCCTATCTCGAAGGCACCTTGGAACCGGGCGAAAATGTCTGTGATCATTGACGCCTGAGCGCCATGGTTTCAAGAGCAGCGGCGGGGTTTTCACAAAAAGACACCGCAGCCATTGGACAGGATAAAAACCGGACACACGTGCCCAAGGAGCAGGAATGAAACGAGTGGCCAAGATCGTTGGGATTCTTCTGTGCTTGTCGGTATTGGCCTTGGCGGTCCCCTTGTGGATGTATTTTCCCATGCACAATTTCAGGACCGTCGAGGATAATGCCTTTTACGGTTCCCGGCAAATGGGGCCGGGCGCCCTGGAAGCGGCGATAAAAAAACACGGCATCAAAACCGTCCTCAATTTGCGCGGCCAAAATCCGGGATCGCCTTGGTACGACGCGGAAATCGAGGTGTGCAAGCGCCTCGGCGTTGCGCATGAAGACTTCGGCTGGTCGAAGAATCAACTCCCCGAGCCGGCCTCCCTTGCCAAATTTATCGAGACCGTGGAGCAGGGCAAGAAACCATTCCTTGTGCATTGTGAAGGCGGCACCCACCGCACCGGGGTGGCCGCAGCGTGCTACCTGCTCCTTAGAGGCGCCGATATCCCCACGGCCCGCAAACAATTCGGCCCCATGTTCAACAACGCCCCCATCGGACAGTTGATGGACCTCTATGAAGGCAGCGGCGCTCCGTTTAAGCAATGGGCCCTGGAAACGTATCCCGCTCGTTATGAATCCCTCAAGCCTGCCCGGTAGTCTATTGTGTAGGGATAGGGGCAAGCCATCCCGGATGCATTGTCCCTTGGTTTTGAATCCACGTAAGTGGTAGCGGTAGAATTCCTTGTGTATGAACAGAAATCTTCTTGTCATAAAGATGGCGGCGGTCTTTCTTGTATGTTTTTTCATGGTGGCCGCCGTTCATGAAGCAGTGCCCGGCCTCTGCCGGATTACAGCCTCCCCGCGCGACACCGATAGCTGTCCGTTCTGTAAACTGATTTATACCATTGCCGCCATCATCGTACTCGGCCTTCTGGTGTGCTTCCCCCCTGTGCAAACCCCGGTGGAAAAGGGGTGCGCGGGGATTGCCCTGTCCGGTCATAGAGATTCATTTCGGCTCCGGGGACCGCCCATCCCGCACGGGTAAGGGCCTTGGATTCCCGTTCGCATACGGAACCGCCATTTCCGGCAAGCGCATGCTTGGGGCCGCTTTCAAACGGTAATAAGTCACGCCGTGCACTGATTCAGAAACCCGTGCATGGCCATTCTTCAAAAAAAAGAAAGGTAAGGACTTTCATGGACAAACAAGAAAAACAGGGTTGTTTCCGGGCGGGCCTGAAATGGCTGGTGCGCGGGTGCGCGGTGCTTCTGGTGCTGCTCGTTGTGGCCTTTCTCGCGATATTCCGGACCGCGCTCTACGATCGCTTCTATCTTTTTCCGAAACAGGCCCAGGCGTGGGCGCAGTTTCAAGCTGACCGGGTCGTGCCGGGCCTGGATGACGGCTGGAACGAATACCGGGGATGCCTGCACGCCCATTCCGAGCTGTCGCACGACTCGGCCATTCCCTTCCCGGATATTGTAAAAGCATTGAAAACGGATGATGTGGACTTCATCTGCATGACGGACCATTACGAGGACGGAAAAGCGGATTATTCCCTTGGCTGGAACGGCCTGCACGACGGCATCCTGTTCATTCGGGGGTATGAACTCGACCAGGGCCTCATGCCCTGGGGCATTCCCGAAGGAACCGTCTTTCT
>CAYXPO010000725.1:0-2856 GCA_964466925.1 uncultured Nitrospirales bacterium | reverse complement strand
GAGTTAAAAAATAAGGGGGTGCGCACTTGGGGCGATGTCCGCGCCACCTCCGCCCTCGCCGCCCCGCTGCCTTTCAACCTCTACAGCGACGCCTATGAATTCGACCAATACCTGCGCCAGTTGGTCAACGCCTCCTTCTGCGGCCTGTTGTGGTCTCCCGAAGTGCGCGAGGCCGGCACGCGGGAGGAAACCCTGAACCGCATCGGAATGAGCAGCCTCGCGCCGCAGATGTGTTTGAACATTTGGTTCATGCCGCATCCCCTTTGGGAGCAATACAACCGCGCCAAAAATGTGAAAGATGAACTCCTGCCCCAGGAGGAACAAGCGGCGATGGCCGGGCGCATTCGCGACATCGCCAACCTACGCACGAGCCTCGTGCCGTATCTCTACGCCTGCTTTTACCGCTATCAAGAGGAAGGCCTGCCCCCCGTCCGGGCGCTTGTACTGGAGTTCCCCAACGATCCCGGCGTTTGCGCCATTGATGATCAGTACATGTTCGGCGATGCCCTCATGGCCGCGCCATTCCTCCGGACCGCGTGTGAACGTTCGGTCTATTTCCCCCGTGGATGTGACTGGCGCGATTTCCGCACCCATGCGAAATATGCCGGAGGGAGCAAACAGAAAATCCAGGGCGAACCCGGCGATGTGCCGTTGTTCGTACGGGAAAATTCGCTGCTGCCCCTGGCCAAGCCGGTCGAATACACCGCGCCAGACACCATTTTTGATCTCACGGTGCGCGTTTACGGCGATACCCCCGCGCCCTTTGTACTTGTGGAGGATGACGGTGAAACGTTTGCCTATGAACACGGGCAATTCAACCGGGTGACCCTTGCTTGGGAAAATGACACGGTGAACGTGCGCCGTGAAGGCAGCTTTTCCGGGATGCGTTACCGCGTCAACGCGTGGGAGAAGATTCAATGACATCCACGGCCAATCCTTTCGGCGGATTGACCGTGCCACTCAGCAATGTAAAGAGGTATACCCGGTACGCCTTTGTATCCGGGTGGCACGGTCAAATCCGTCCCCGGGCTTGGCCGTGCGATCTGCGAAGAATCGCCATTAGAGGCGGGATCACCATGATAAGAGGGTTGCACTGCCTCAAGACAACCGGTGTCCTTTCATGTAAAACGTGGATGGATTGATAGAGGGAAAGCGGGTCAAAGCCCATGGTTGGCGTAGCGCCGCACCGCCTCCAGGGTCACAAGCAGGGCGCGTTGAATGCATTCCGCGTTCATGAGGTTCCAATGGTCCAGGCGGGTGTGGTAATAGCGCGGGGGCGCGGGATCCATACCCCCGACGGACGCGGCGGGAATGCCCGCTTGCGTGAAGGCCGTGGCATCGGTGGAGCCGACATAGACACTGCTGAACCCCAGTGTAATCCCCTGCGCGGCTCCGGCCTCTTTCAGGAGGGCGCAGAGTTTTTCATCATGCCGCACCAAGCCGTTCATGTCCCGGTTCATTACAGCCAGATGCTCCGTGTCCCGCAGGGTGTCCAGGACAATTACGGCGGTGGGGAGACTCTTGAGTTCTTCCGCGTGTTTTTTTACAAAGGCTTTCGCGCCCCGAAGGCCCGCTTCCTCGGACCCCGCGCTGAGGCACCATACCTCCGTATTTTCAAACCGGATTTGGGATTCATGGAGATGCTTGAACACGGCCGCGGCGGTGTATACCCCCGTCAGATTGTCGTTGGCCCCCGGGCACACCACGGAGAAACGGGTGAAGAACAGCACCAGAATGCAGGGGGGGAAAAAGGCAAGCTGCAACCCTTCCATCGCGTGCCAGAGGCGGGGAATATGCATTTCCAGGGCCGGGCCCAAGAACACGTGCGTCAGATTCAGCACCACCAGATAGACAATGCCCAACAGCGACCAGACAATGACCGTTTTCAGCGCCCAGAGCCCCATGAGGTTGTACCGCATTTCGTAGGCCGCGTCCATGTGGCCGCTGAGAATAATCCGCCGTTGGGCTTGGCCGGCGGCGTTTCGGATCGCATAGACATTGCATGAGGTCTTCTTGGGGAAAAAGGGGTCGAGCAGTTGACGGTAAAACAAGAACTCGCACGCCGCCACAAACACCCCCAACGCCACGGCTGCAAGCGCTCCTTTGGGAAAGAAGGGGAAAAGCGCCATGGACAGAAGCAGGAAAACACCGGTGACCGGCAGATATCCCATGAAGGCCTTGGGCGCGAGGCGGAATGTTTCCTGATGCACTTCATCCGCATAAGCCTCCACTTCCTGACGCACATACTCTTGCGCCCGGCGTTCTCCGTCGCTGCCGGGATCGCGCGGACCAAAGGTTTCAATGACGTGCCGGGCGCGGTCCATCACGTACCGCGCGGCGGATTCGGCCCATGCCCTGTTTTCCATGGCGTATGCTTTCCGGGTTGGTTGTTACTGGAAGAATTCTGGATGGGTTAGGGTGTTTTTTTGATCAGCCACACCTCTCCCACTTGACATCCCCGGCCGCCGCCCCTCCGTCCCGGCTCCTGCGTCCAGGAAAGCGTCAGTGTTCCGCCTGAAGTGGCATCCCTGGGAACATCAAACTCCAGGGGGCGGATGGGATAAGGTTTGTCTTGATAAGGATGAATCTCGAATTGGCCGTTGGCCATCAGGCGCATCTTGACTTCGAAATTATCGCCGGAATACACCACGCGAACCTTGTACGCCGCGCGCGGGTCCAGTCCGTCATATTGAAGACGCAGCGGCGAATCATACCGCGTTTCGGCATAGCCGGTCCAAGCCAGCTTGCGGTCCGGCTCGTATTCACGCCCCATCAAGGGGGTTTGCCGGAATTCCGGGTCGGATGCCAGGTCCGGCTCACGCACCAAATGGGGTTGCTGCGTCACAAAGCCCAGGT
>CAYXPO010000724.1:795-2863 GCA_964466925.1 uncultured Nitrospirales bacterium | reverse complement strand
CTTGAACAATGACCTTGAGCACGCGCGCCTGATCCTCGCTGAAACACGAAGCGGCGGCGATGCCTTCCAATCCGTCGTCCGTGAGCAGCTTGAGGATGAAGCACCGGTTCGCGGTTTGGGCGTGCCCGGGAATCCAGGCGGGATAAAAGGGATGTTCCAGTGGATATTCAAAGAAATAGCTCTCAATCGCCGTAATCTTCATGGCTCATCCTCCCTGTGGGGTGTCATACGTGATCAGTCCTCCGGAATCCACGCCGAGCGGATTCCCTTGCCTTCACAATAGCAGGCGGGACGGAATCCGTCAATGCCGGGATTTCCGATTGCCTGGGAATATGGAACCGGGCACAAAGAAAAGCGGTATGGTAGGATATTGGGGAATCCAGGAGCATGAGAACATATCCATGGTCAGGTTTGGCGTTACCCCAAAGAAGGAAGATGAGCTTGCGGCGCGAATGGCGGCGCTGGGCCTTCACGAGGCGGACTTGGAGGAGTCGTTTTGCCGCAGTGGAGGGCCGGGCGGCCAGAAGGTCAACCGGAGTTCGACGTGTGTGCAGTTGCGGCATGTTCCGTCGGGGCTGGAAGTCAAGATGCAGCGGGAGCGCTCGCAGGCGCTGAACCGGTTTTTGGCCCGGCGGCGGTTGTGTGAATTATTGGAGCGGGACCGCCTGGGGGCGGACAGTCCGGAAGCGCGGGAACAGGCGCGCCTGCGCAAGCAGAAGGATCGGCGGAAGCGGCGGCGGTCCGCGCGGTAACGGTTAGGGGAGGAACCCGCGTGCGCCGTGATAGGTGATGAATGCGCCGACATAGGCGAGCAGGGTCATGTAGGTAAAGGTGAGGACGGCCCAGCGCCATTGATTGGTTTCGCGGCGGATGGTGAAGAGTGTGGCGGCGCACTGGCAGCAGAGGGCCATGAACACCATGACGGAGAGGGCAACGGGAATAGTGAAAAGGGGCGAACCGTCCGCGCGCTGGATGGTGCGCAGTTTGCTGGTGAGCACATCGTAGCTGCCGGCGTCTTCCTCCGCTTCGAGGTGGAGGAGCGCGCCCAGTGTGGAAATGAAGATTTCGCGGGCGGGAAAACAGGCTATGACGGAAGTGGCGATGCGCCAATCCCATCCGAGGGGGCGAAAGAGCGGTTCGATGCATTGCCCGGTCCGGCCCAGATAGCTGTTTTGCAAATAGGCGCTGCCTTGTTGATGCGCGAGGGTCTGGAGGGCGGTTTCGCGTTCGGGGCCTTCCGGCATGGCTTGGCTGACGGCCGTGCGTTGCGCATCGAATTGCCGGGTGATTTCTTCGGAGTGCGGGAAATAGGCAAGCGCCCAGATGATCACGGTAACGGAGAAGATGAGGGTTCCGGCGCGGCCCAGGAAGTCCGAACATTCCCGGACGACTTTTTTGAAGACGATGGAAGGCTGGGGCCGTTTATAGCTGGGCATCTCGAGGAGGAAGGGTGGGGGGGCGCCGCGCATCACGGTTTTTTTCAACGCCCAGGCGATGGGGCCGGTGAGCAGGATGCCGAGGAGGTACATGGCGAACAGGGTAAGGGCCTGGAGGCTGATGATTCCCCCGAGCAGGCGTTTTTCGGGGATCAGGGCGGCGATAAGGATGGTGTAGATCAGAAGGCGGGCGGAACAGCTCATGAGAGGGGCGACGAGGATGGTGGTGAACCGGTCGCGGCGGTTGTGGATGGTGCGGGCGGCGGTGATGCCGGGCACGGCGCAGGCGAAGCAGGTGAGCATGGGGATGAAGGAGTGGCCGCTGAGGCCGCACCAACTCATCAGCTTGTCCATGAGAAAGGCCGCGCGCGCCATGTAGCCGCAGTCTTCAAGAATGGCGATGAAAAGACTCAGGAGCAGGATTTGGGGAAGGAACATGATGACGCTGCCGACGCCCGAGATAATGCCGTCCACCAGGAGGCTTCGGAGCATTCCTTCGGGCAGGGCGTGATTGACCAGATCGCCAATGCGCCCGATGACGGCCTCGATACCGTGCATGGCGGGGAGTGCGCCGGTGTAGATGGCCTCGAACATAAGGAAAATAATGGCGAGGAAGGACAAAGAACCGAAGA
>CAYXPO010000724.1:0-785 GCA_964466925.1 uncultured Nitrospirales bacterium | reverse complement strand
GGGGGCGGCGGCGCGGACCACTTTGTCCACCCAAGCGTAGCGGCTCTCGGTTTCAATGGCGGCAAGAAAATTGTGGTGTCCGCGCCGGTGCCGGTGGCGGCGGCGGTGAACACTGACGGCATCGGGTGTTCGGGCCTGTTCCCGGAAGCGTTCGAGGAGGCGGTGGGCGTCATGCCCGAGCGATTGCGTGAGGCGTTGTTCCGCATACCCGCCCTCATCCACCAGGATGCGGTAGGCTTCCAGGGGCGGGATATCCCGTCCGAGTTGTTTGGAATGATGGGTGAGGAATCTGGAGAAGGCGTCCGCGGCGTGTATAAGCGGCGAAGGCGAAATGGCTTGGGGAGACGGGCGTCCGATTTTTCCCTGTGCCAAGCGGAGCAGGGCCTCTTTGAGTTTTGGGAGGCCGATGCCCTTGTGGGCGCAAATCGGGACCACGGGCACGCCCGTTTCGCGGGCAAGCGCTTCGCAGTCAATAATGATGCCCCTTCGCGCGGCAATGTCCATCATGTTCAGGGCGATGATCATCGGTTTGCCGAGTTCCAACAACTGCGAGACCAGATAGAGATTGCGTTCGAGGGTGGACGCGTCCAAGACCGCGACAAGCCCGGCGATTGGATTTTCCAGGGATTGCCCCAGAAGGACATCGGCGACGATCATCTCGTCGGGGGAGCGTGCGGCGAGGCTGTAGCAGCCGGGCAGATCGATGATTTCCAGGATGTTCTCTTCAAGGACGAGGGTCCCATGGCGGCGTTCGACGGTGACGCCGGGATAATTGCCGGTGCTGA
>CAYXPO010000723.1:0-2865 GCA_964466925.1 uncultured Nitrospirales bacterium | reverse complement strand
GTGTTTTCGTCCTCACGAGAACCCAAGTATTGCATGTGCAACCGCCACATCATGGCCAATCTCTTCCGCATGGACCCGGACGGCGCGAACATCCACCAGATTGGAAAGAGCACCCTCTTTGAAGGCCACGCCTCTCTCCTGCCCGACGGACGCCTCCTTTACGACCGATGGGAATATGTGGACCGCAATTTCGGAGACGCCCAGGGTCTGTGGACCGTCTACCCCGATGGCACAAACCACGCCGTCTATTGGGGTAACAATACCAACTCCCCCGGCGGCGTCCTTGAAGCCCGGCCCATCCCCGGCACGCAGCAAATCGTCTGCACGTTTTCCTCGTGTCACGACCGGCCGTGGGGGGCGATTGCCATTGTTGACCGCCGCCTGGGCCTGGATGGCCGCCCACCCGTCCTACGCACATGGCCGCCTTCCGCGATGGACCTCATCGGAAAAGGCGATTTCGACACCTTCAAGCACGTCCAGCCCAAATACGAAGACCCCTATCCCCTGGATGAGACACATGTCCTCTGCGCGCGCATGACGGGAACCGGAGAGGAAATGGGAATCTATCTGCTGGATGATTCCGGTAACGACACCTTGCTCCACGCGGAAGCCCCCGGATGTTATGATCCCATGCCCTTGGCGCCCCGCCCCCGCCCGCCCGCAATCCCCGCGCGCCGCGGCTTCGATCAACAAGAAGGCACAATGTATGTGGCGGACGTCTATCAAGGCACGCACATGAAGGGGGTCAAACGCGGTTCCGTAAAATTCCTTCGGGTCGTGGAATCTCCCGAAAAACGATTCTGGACCCACCCCTCCTGGAACGGACAGGGCCAGGAAGCCCCCGCCATGAACTGGCACGATTTCAACAACAAACGAATCCTGGGCACCGTCCCCGTCGAGGCCGACGGCTCCGCCTGCTTCACCTTGCCTGCGGAAAAATTCGTATACTTCCAACTGCTCGATGCGGATGGCATGATGGTGCAATCCATGCGCAGCGGAACCATTATCCAGCCCGGCGAATACGCGGGATGCGCCGGATGCCATGAAAACCGCCGGAGCGCGCCCTCGCTCCCGTCCGCCGAACTCCCCTTGGCGTTGCGCCGCCCCCCCATTTCCTTGAATGGATGGCATGGCCCCGCGCGCACCTTCAATTACCTGGAAGAAGTGCAGCCGGTCTTCGACGCACACTGCGTGCGGTGCCACGATTTCGGGAAACATCCCGGCGAAAAACTCAACCTCGCGCGTGACCGCACCCTCACCTTCAACACCTCGTATGTCGAATTGTGGCGCAAGGGCCTAATCAAGGCCATCGGAGCGGGCCCCGCCGAAACACAACAGGCCTATGCCTGGGGTTCCCATGCCAGCAAACTCGTCGCCACGCTGCGCAATGGGCACAAAAAAATAAAAGTAACCCCGGAAGAGTTCGACCGCATCGTCACCTGGATTGACATCAATGCGCCATATTATGCCGATTACGCCAGTGCCTATCCCGGCAACCTGGCGGGCCGGTCCCCGCTCACTCCGGAACAGGTCAACCGCTTGAGCGAACTCACGGGCATCCCCTTTGCCGAATTGGCGGACTGCGCCAAGAACCGGGGCCCGCAAGTGGTCTTTGATCGCCCGGAACTCAGCCCGTGCCTCGCGCCAATGCTCAAGAAACAGCCCGATGCCTATAAAGAAGCCCTCGGCATCCTTCAGGCGGGAAAAGAGATTCTGGAAAAACAACCCGATCCCGGCACACCCGAATTCGCCTTATGCGGCGCTGATAGGGACCGTGAGGAACGCTACCAAACCCGTCGATCCGAAGAAACCCGAAACCGCGCCGCTATCCGTTCCAATACCAAAGCCTACGACCCGTAAGCTGTACTCATTGCAAGTCCCCCACCGCCTTCGGCGGCAATTTGCGGCAGAATACACGGCCAAGCGCGGGGACGGCCTTGACCGTGCCACCCGGAAAGGGGCTGAATCGGGTATAAGTCCTCCAGCGCCCCCAAAGGGGGCGAATATGAATAGCCGTGGTAAAACCCACGGAATGGAATGTCCTAAGCACAGACCCTGAAAGGGTCAAACGATCATTCACTGATCTGGAATTAACCTTTTCCCATGAGATTGCCTTTACCCAATTCAGGGCGAGGTGCCCAGAAACCCACTTCAACCAGGAGGAGAGAGGAGAGGGGAGATGCTGCTGAATCTCATCGAAGCCTTTTCCTATGCCGGATTGATCACAGGATAATACCCAAAAAATTTGCTCGGACTCACGTAATGCCCTTTCTGCCTTCATTCCCGCGCAGGCGGGAATCCAGGATTCAATGATATTGGTCTGATCTTTGGGTTTGGTCTTAACGGAGTTGATAGTGGGCCGGAATGGGTGAGCAGGACAGGTATGAACGAGGGTGCGGGGAGTGTGGTAACTTAAGAAAGTAAATGTAAAAAAATGAAAGTGAGGGGCCTGGATTCCCGCCTGCGCGGGAATGACGATGGAACGGAAATGATGGAACGGGAATGACGATGGGGTGTTGTGGGATTGAAATCTAGCAAGGCTATCATATTCATAATCAATTCTGATGAGAGTGCTATGTTGAAAAATTCGATCAATGTATCCATTTTTTTCGAGGAAACTGTGGACATCTGTGAAATCTGTGGACAAAAGCGACTATGAAGCCCCCCACTTTCCCGGACCCCGATACCCGACACCCGACACCCGATACCTGTGTCTTCTCAATCCGCATTCCCAAGAGAACCGCCGCCGGCTCCCGTTCAGGAACCGGCGGCGGCATTGCGTTATTTTAGGATGGCGTTAGTTCCGGCGGCGCCGCCGAGACAAAACCCCCGCCAAACACGCCGCCCAGGCGAAGGCCGCCAACC
>CAYXPO010000722.1:0-2877 GCA_964466925.1 uncultured Nitrospirales bacterium | reverse complement strand
GATGTTCATGTATCTTGCACGCCGCTATCCGAATAGCATGGCATTGGGGTTGGGGCTAATAATTTGTGTGCTCTTCTTCGCGGGACTTCGCGAAGTGGCGCACTGGGCGGTCCCCGAGAATGATGTTATTTGCCTTGAAGATAATCCAGGCATCTGGCCTTCGTTGTGCGACTACACCACCGCGTATGGGCATACGCTTCGTCCCAATGTCTCCATACCGCATACCGCCTTTTGGGGAGACACCTGTGTGTTCAGTTGTGTCATCAATACCGATGCTCTGGGGCTTCGCCGCACCCCGGTGGACAACCCTGAGCCGCGCAACCAGTTCTTGTTCTTTTTTGGTTGTTCCTTCACCTTCGGTTTTGGACTAAACGATGACCAGACTCTGCCGTATTACGCGGGATGCTTTGCGCATTCCATCATGCCCTACAATTTTGCCTGCGCATCGTATGGGCCGCAGCAAATGTTGCTCAAACTTCGTGAAAAGGAGTTTTTTCGTGCCATCCCGCAAACATCAGGGCGTGCGGTGTATGTATTCATTGAGGATCATCTTTTGCGCGTAATCGGATATCATGCTTGGGCGCAAAACGACCCCTGTTTTGGATGGCGGGACAATGAATACAAGTATCTGGGCTCCATCCATGAAGTCCATCCCCTGTATTCTTGGGTGTATCCCAGGATGGGCAAGAGCCGCTTGCTGCGCCTGCTGGGCTTGAATTGTCCTCGCTGGGTTGTCAACCATGCCTTGAGGGTCACGGAGACACTGGTTCGGGAATCCGCGAAAGAATTCCGGCGTTTGTACCCGAATGGACAGTTCTATGTCGTACGTTATCTGGGTGGAAGTGTATCGGAACCATTGATCCAGCGTCTGCGCGCCTCGGGTATCGAATGCTTTGACTATTCGGCATTGCCCCAAGATCCCGCAGTTCAGGGAGACCGATGGTTTATTGACACCCATCCGACCGCACTTCGGAACAAAGAAATCGCCCGGCAACTGGTGCAGGACCTGAACATTGCGGACAAAGCCCTACCCGAGTGTCCCTAGAGGTGCTACAGAACGTTTTTTAACACAACAAGCTTGTTTTCTTTAATTTGTGGTTGCCGGACGCATTTTTCCAAAGGATCCACACGATCTATTCCATCCATGGCGTCCAACACTTCAGTGAATGCCGGGAGCACGAAACAATTCGTGCATTCCGTATTGATTTGTTCCCTGTTTGCAGCCTACAGTTTATGGATTGCCGATGGAGGGCTGGAATGGAAATGAGCAAAGCGCACACGCTGACGCGGCGGAATTTCCTCGCAAGCGCGGGACTCGCGGCGCCGTCGTTTCTTTTGCTGCCTTCCCGGGCGAAAGGGGCGAATGCCCGGGTGCGGGTGGGGGTGATTGGCTGTGGGCGGATGGGGAGGGAACATGTCCGGTCGTTACGGGATATGGGCCTGGGAGACAGGGCGGAAGTAACGGCGGTGAGTGATTTGCTGGATTCACGCCGGCGGTTGGCCCTCCGGGGAACGAGTGGGCACCCCTTTGAGGATTGGCGGGAATTACTATCCAGCGGCAAGGCGGATGCGGTGGTGATTGCCGCGCCGGACCATTGGCACGCCCGCATGAGCATCGAAGCGATGCGTCAGGGATTGGACGTGTATTGTGAGACACCGATGGCGTTGACTGCGCTCGAATCGAAGGAAATGCTGGAGGCCGCCCAGGAAACGAAACGAATCTTTCAGATAGGCGTCCGTACCCTGTTGGATTCTCAGTGGACCGCGCTTCGTACGGCTTTGGTGCGGGAAGGGATGGGTGCGCCGTATTGGTGTCAGATGGTTTCGGCCGAGACCATGAGCAGCGAATTGGCAAAGGAAGAGGATATTTCACCGGCGCAGTGGAAGGCGTTCCATGGAAAGGATGATGATTCGCCGGTGGATGTACGGCGTTTCCATCATTGGCGGAATTATTGGGCCTACTCGATGGGGTGGGCGGCGGCACAGCACTATGAAAGCCTGGCGGGGTTGTTATTCGCGCTTGCGCGGGACTTCCCGGATCGGGTTTCCGCGGCAGGGGGGAGCGTGGGGGAGAGTGAGGGGGAGACCCCGGATGTGCTTGTGGCTGGCATCGAATATCGGGGGGATGTCAAGGTGACGCTGATTTCTCCCGGCCCGAAGCTGCCGCGTTTGTCGTGGATTCGGTGTGAAGGGGGTTCGGTGTTTATGGAGGGAGACCGGGTGATGGTGGAACGCGAGGGGGGAATCGCCAAGGAGGTGGACGCTCCGCCGCGGCCCAAGGACGGGAGTCTATTGAACGAGTGGATGGAGGCGGTTCGCAGGGGCCGGAGCGCCATATTCGCGCCGGAATTGGGCCATGCGGCACAGGTCGCGATATCCATGTCCATACAAGCGCTGCAAGAGGGGAAGACATTCCGCTATGCCAAGGATTCCGCCGTTATCCGGCCAAGTGGTCCGCGTGCATAATCCCGGATTAGTTTGTGGGATCGGGTGCCGGAAGCTCCGGAAATGCGGGTGCCGCGTTTTCATGCATCAGTCCCGGGGGTGTTATCGCTTGGGGAACCATTGAAGGGGGCGCCGCCGGATCAGGATTTATTGTTGGGGGCGCCGGAATCTTTGGCGCCGCGGGGGGCGGCGTGGGAGCTTCCACAGGAATGGGTTCCGCGGCGGACACCGTGCCGGTGGCGGGTTGAATAGTCCAAGCCCGGTAATCTCTTCCGTCTTTTCGGGGGTCGGCGGGAACAGGCCATGAAACGCGGAATTCATCTTCATACAACCCCATGCGGGCCAGGGGCAACTCTTGAAAATCGAGCGGGAACGCGGGAGAGTCTATTCTGATCTGGTAGTCGTCGTTCTCCGGAAAAAAGAACAAGGGGT
>CAYXPO010000721.1:0-2885 GCA_964466925.1 uncultured Nitrospirales bacterium | reverse complement strand
CTGCCGTTTGAACTGCTGGCCAATATTTTCGCCGTGTTATTTACGATTCTCACGGGGCTTTGATCCTTTTTCCCGGGACGCCTTGCCGCCCGGTTCCAGTGATTTCCCGCACCGCACCGAGTCAAAGCCCAACTTGTCCCGGAGTTGGTCCGCGTGTTCCAGCACCCGCTCCCATTTCTCCGTCCGCGCACCATCGAAAAGCCGCAACTGGTGCTGGTTATGGGTTAGTGACGACAAACCCACGCCGATCAGCCGCACGCGCGCGCGGCGTTCCTTTCCCTTGGGAATCAGTTCGCGGAGGGCCGTGAAAATATCCGCGTCAATGCAGGTGAATTCTTCCAGGGTTTTCGCAAACGTTTTCGTCTCAAAATCGCTGTACCGGACCTTCAACATCACCCGCTTCGTTTCCATTCCCTGTTCCCGCAGGGTGTGCGCGCAGTGTTCCGTGAGATGGGCAAGGGTCCGCTCGATACGGTCCCAGTCCAGGATATCTTCCTCAAACGTGGTTTCCCGGCTGATGGATTTGGGAATGGATTCCGGGACCACCTCCGCATCCCCAATGCCCCGCGCCGCGCGTTGAAGCCAGGTGGCGGAATAGGCGCCGAACAGGCGTTCGAGCATGGCGGGCTGTATCGAGGCCAGTTGGCCCAGCGTCAGAATGCCCAGCGATTCCAGCATCTCACAGGTGCGCGGCCCCGCCCCGGGCAATTTCCGCACGGGCAGCGGCGCGAGAAAGGCCTCTTCCTGGCCCCCGGCCACACGCACATAACCATCCGGTTTCCCCTCCTCCGTGGCGATCTTCGCCACCAGTTTGTTCGGCGCTATCGCAATCGTGCAGGGCAGGCCCATTTCCCGGCGAATCGTGGATTTGATGTGCCGCGCAATCGCGTCATCGCCGCCAAACAACGTTTGCGATCCCGTAACGTCCACATAGGCTTCATCTATCGAAGACATCTGCACCCGCGGCGAAACACCCTCCAAAATCGCATGCACCCGCTCCGACGCCTCCTGATACAGGTGAAAATTGCCGCGCAGATAAATCCCGTTCGGGCACAGCTTCCGCGCCTGAACCATCGGCATCGCCGAATGCACCCCGTACTTCCGCGCGGCATACGACGCCGTCGAGACCACCCCGCGCGTGCTGTTCACGTCCCCCCCGATAATCAACGGCTTGCCCCGCAGGCTCGGATCGCGCACCTCTTCCACCGAGGCGAAGAACGCGTCCATGTCAATATGTAAGATTCTGATGTCCATAGAGTTAACTATATCCACGCACATGTTGCGAGGCATCACTGAAAACCTGAAACGCGATATAGGCTGATAATATTTTCAGTATTATAATACCTCGATATCCGAATGGTGTCAAGCCAATTCCGAATTCAAAAATATGCTATGCTTAGGGAGCATTTTGAATGACTCATCCAACGCGGGAATCCGTTATGCAGGAAAACAGGGTCAAAGGACTCTCAGAACTCCAAAACACCGAAATTTTTTCCGGTACATTGGAAGACAAGATGGATGCTCAGGACGCGGAACAATTATTACGGGATTTCCGAAAAAGTGGGGAAGAAGGGATTCCGTATGAGATCGTGCGTGGGAAGGCAGGTCTACGGTGAGGTGTCGTGTTCACTGCACACCTTTTGGGGAATCATTACTTGCTATTGGTGAGGCATGAGAAAAACCTCCGCTTTTGACACAATGTCCACGCTTGGATAGGATAGAGGAAAAGAGCGGGGAGGAGATCGACGGTTGAATGATGTGCCCGAGATAAGCGACCGGAAACGTCTGAGCGCGGTATGGCTGCTGTCGGCGGCGGTGTTCCTGGCCTTTAACGCGGCCTACTGGCCGGTGCATTCCTGCCAGGTGCGGAACGCCCCGGAGAATTTCCTTTCGCATGCCCGCTATCTCGACGCACAAGGGGATCGGGAGGAAGCCATGCTCCGTCTGGAGGAGGGCATACGTCAATTTCACCCCACATGCCCGGAACCCTATCAAATCCTGCGTCAATGGCGTTCCCAAGATTCCGCACAGGATCAAAAACACCTTGCATGGCTGGAAGCGGCGGAAACCTTCTACGCGGCGTTGAACGGCCCCGGCGAGACGCGCGGCGCGTTGTTGCTCCAGGCGGCGGACCTGCAATGCAAGAGTTTCAAGTTGCCGCCGATTGCTTCAGACAGCGTCCGGCAGATCGCTTCCTTGATGAAGAATTTGGGCCGTTTATGGGATGTGGAGAAACCCCTGGCGGAACTTACCGTAAAACAGCACGTGGCCCTGCTGTCACTTGGCGCCGGGGATGTGTTTGATTTGAACGGCATTATTGGCAACACGGGCGTGAAGAGTCCCGTGGATATTTTGGTTCAAAGCGGCGGCGGCCGCATGGGCCGGGAATGCACCCATATCCTTGTTCGGAACCATGACTATGCCGGGGGAAAACGGGGATTTTACGGGGTGTTGGTTGATCCCAAAACCGGCCAGATGATCCAGATGGGCTTGTTTGATGTGTGGCAGAGCGAGGACGAGGCCGCGCGCATGGTGCGTTTTCTCGAAGAGGCGCCCGAGGGCGGCATAGGCGCGTTTGCGGTGGCCGATGAAGCCTCCGTCAATCTGACCGCCGAATTGGCGCGCGAACTTCACGGGTTTGGTCTCGCCGAGCGCACGTTCATCCACCGGCAGCCCGCCCTGTTCGGACTCCATTTCAGCTTCGCCGCGATTGGCGTGAAGGGCGCATCCCCCGGCACGGCTCTCCAGGCATGGTCCCCCGATGTCTTTGATGGGTGTCCTGGGCATCCCGTCACCTGCGGGGTGTTGCGCCCCGTGGAGGCTAACCCATGAGTCACCCCTTCCTGCTCTACGCCCTGATCGCCGGAGGAACCTTCCTCGCCACC
>CAYXPO010000720.1:0-2886 GCA_964466925.1 uncultured Nitrospirales bacterium | reverse complement strand
TGGGGCCCGGCGACATTCTGGTCGGCAAGGTCACTCCCAAGGGCGAAACGGAACTGGCTCCCGAAGAAAAACTGCTCCGCGCCATCTTCGGGGAAAAGGCCGAAGACGTCCGCGACGCCTCATTGACCGTCCCCCCCGGCACCACCGGCGTAATTGTGGACGTGAAAGTATGCAGCCGCCGCGACAAGGCCCTCGACGCCCAGTCCAAGAAGACCCTTACGGCGGAAGTGAACAAAATCAAGCGGCAATACGACGAACGCATCGTCGAGATCCGGAACACCTTCGTTGAATTGATCCGCGATGACATCACCGGACTCAAGATTCTGGAAGATGTGTACGACCACCGCACCGAGGAACTGGTCCTCGAAAAGGGCAAGCGCATCCGCGTCGCCCACTTGGAAAAAGCCGATTACAGCGTTTTGGCGCGCATGAAGCTCGAAGACAAGAAAATGCAGCAGAAGGTCACCCGCCTGGTGAACATGGCCGCCATGGAAGAAGCCAAGCTGATTGCCTTCCGCGACAGCCAGATCGAGCGGCTCCGCAAGGGCGATGAGCTTCCACCCGGCGTGATCAAGCTGGTCAAAGTCTTTATCGCCACCAAGCGCCGCATGTCCGTGGGCGACAAAATGGCCGGACGCCACGGAAACAAGGGTGTTGTGTCGCGCATTGTGCCCGTGGAAGACATGCCCTTTCTTCCGGACGGCACCCCCGTCCAGATTGTGCTCAATCCCCTTGGCGTGCCCTCCCGAATGAATGTCGGGCAGATTCTCGAAACCCACCTCGGCTGGGCCGTTAAAACGCTCGGCATGAAAGTCGCCTCCCCGGTATTCAACGGGGCCGGTGAAAAGAGCATCGTTGAGTTCCTGAAAAAGGCCGGGCTGCCCGGATCGGGGAAAATCCAGCTCCGCGATGGGCGCTCCGGCGAACCCATGCATCAGGAAACCTGCGTGGGCTACATCTACATGATGAAGCTCAACCACCTCGTGGACGATAAAATTCACGCCCGCGCCATCGGGCCGTATTCCCTCGTGACCCAGCAGCCCCTCGGCGGAAAGGCGCAATTCGGCGGCCAGCGTTTCGGCGAAATGGAAGTGTGGGCCCTTCAGGCCTACGGTTCCGCCTACACCCTCCAGGAACTGCTCACGATCAAATCCGACGATATCCAGGGCCGCACCAAGGCCTATGAAGCCATTGTCAAAGGCGAACGGGATGTGGAACCGGGCACGCCGGAATCGTTTAACGTTCTGGTGCGCGAAATGCAAAGCTTGTGCCTCGACGTCATCAAACTCGTCAAAGTTGAAGGCGGCGCGGAAACCGAAGAAGAGAACGTGGAGGAATAACCCGTGGCCAAATATATCGCGACAACGGCGGAACGTTTTGATGCTATCGCCATCCGCATTGCCTCCCCCGAGGAAATCCTCAAATGGTCCCGCGGCGAAGTCAAAAAGCCGGAAACGATCAACTACCGCACGTTCAAGCCGGAAAAGGACGGGCTGTTCTGCGAACGCATCTTCGGTCCGGTCAAGGACTGGGAATGCGGCTGCGGAAAATACAAGAAAGTCAAGCACCGGGGCATCACCTGTGATCGTTGCGGCGTTGAAATCACCGAATCCAAGGTGCGCCGCGAACGCATGGGCTGCATCAAGCTCGCCGTGCCGGTCACCCATATCTGGTTCTTCAAAACGACCCCAAGCTGCATCGGAAACCTGCTCGACCTCTCCATCCGCACCTTGGAACGCATCATCTATTTTGAAAACTACATCGTGATCGATCCGGGCGACACCAGCTTGGAGAAAATGCAGACCCTCACGGAAGACCAGTACCAGGACGCCCGTGCGGAATTCGCCGACCGGTTTGTCGCCAAAATGGGCGCCGAAGCGGTCCAGATTCTGCTCGATGAACTCGATTTGGACGCCCTGAGCGCCGAATTGCACACCCAGTTTTCGGTGAGCAATTCCTCGCAGGTCCGCGCGAAGGCCATCAAGCGCCTCAAAGTCGTCGAAGCCCTCCGGAAATCCGGAAACAATCCCGCGTGGATGGTGCTCAACGTCGTGCCGGTCATCCCCCCCGATCTGCGTCCCTTGGTGCCGCTCGAAGGCGGGCGCTACGCCACCAGCGACTTGAACGACCTCTACCGCCGCGTGATCAACCGCAACAACCGCCTCAAGCGCCTCATCGAACTGCGCGCCCCCGAGGTGATTCTCCGCAACGAAAAACGCATGCTTCAAGAGGCCGTCGACGCCCTGTTCGACAATGGCCGCCATGGCCGCACCGTCCTCGGCGCCGGAAACCGTCCCCTCAAGTCCTTGAGCGACATGCTCAAGGGAAAACAGGGCCGGTTCCGCCAAAACCTGCTTGGAAAACGCGTTGACTATTCCGGACGATCCGTCATCGTGGTTGGGCCGGAACTCAAACTCCATCAGTGCGGCCTCCCCAAGCGCATGGCTCTCGAACTCTTCGAGCCCTTCATCATCCAGCAACTCAAGGAGCGCGGCATCGCCTCCACCATCAAGGCCGCCAAACGCGCCATCGCCCAAGGCCGCGACGAAGTCTGGGACATCGTGGAAGACGTGATCAAGGACCATCCCGTCATGCTCAACCGCGCGCCCACCCTCCACCGCCTCGGCATTCAGGCCTTTCAACCCGTCCTCATCGAAGGAAAGGCCATCCGTATTCACCCGCTGGTGTGCCGCGCCTTCAACGCCGACTTTGACGGCGACCAAATGGCCGTGCACGTGCCCCTGATGCCCGCAGCGCAGCTTGAAGCCCATCTGCTTATGATGGCCTCTTCAAACATCTTCTCCCCGTCCGACGGCACCCCCATCGTCACCCCCAGTCAGGACATCGTGCTGGGCATTGCCTGGATGAGCAAAATCCGCCAAGGCG
>CAYXPO010000719.1:0-2890 GCA_964466925.1 uncultured Nitrospirales bacterium | reverse complement strand
ATGTTAGGGTCGTACAATTCTTGCTATGAAAACATAACCCGTAAACTCAGGCTAGTGTTGGTTCTTTGAATGGTGCCGGGAGAGGGAGTCGAACCCTCACGGTATCGCTACCGCCGGATTTTGAGTCCGGTGCGTCTGCCAATTTCGCCATCCCGGCAGTGCGGGAAATTGTATCATCAGAAAGCCCATGATTGCAAGGTTTTTTGAATCGTACTGATGCATCCGCGTGGATGGCTGTAGGTCAGGCGAATTGCCTGGGAACGCGGGGCTCTGCACCCGCTCTTTCTGGGAACGCGAGGCTCCGTACTCGCTCTTTAAAAAAAAACTAAAACTAGCGGGTACGGAGCCCCGCGTTCCCGGATTCGCAGGTACGGAGCCCCGCGTTCCCGGATTCGCGGGTACGGAGCCCCGCGTTCCCAGAAAATTCGAGCCCCGCGTTCCCGGGGTAGGCGCTGGACCAGGGCCATTGTTCGGGGTGTTTTATGAGCCCTGCCTGCACGGGATTATTGTGGATGTATTGTATGACGTTGTCGAAATGGTTCTGGTCGCGGATGAAGCGGTCCCAAAACTCGGGATGCCACACGTGCGGCGCTGGTTCATTGTTCTTTCGAAGGCATTTTCCAATGGCGTTGGCGGTGAATGTTTTCCATGATCCGACGACGTCATCCATGCTCCACCCGTTAATGGTCTGGAACAGGGCGTGGACATGGTTGGGCATGACGACCCACGCGATCATGCGGTAGCGTTCGGCATCGAAATACAGGAGCGAGTCCTGGACAATTTGCGCGCAATCCGGTCGATTCAACCAACAAGCGCCATAGCCTGCATCGACGAGGGCTTCGATACGGCGGCGTTTTTCGATGTCCTGTTTTTCCGGTTCCAGTTCCTGAATCTCCGCCCTCATGCGCAGGAGCGCTTCCTTGGGGAGGCTGTCCGCGAGATGAAAGGTGACGTGTTGAATGACGTCATTGGAATCGAAGTGGGGCAGGTACCCTCGCGAATGCCATCCGCGGGGCGGTCTGGGAACGCGAGGCTCCGTATTCGCGCTTTCCTCCCCAGAGGATGTCTGTTTCTCCTTCTTCATCGAGTGAGCGCCTTCAGCCTGGGCAGGAGCGTATTGTTGACGAAGTCGAGGAGGGCGTCGCCGGTGATGCCTTCCTCGGCGGCGGCCCAGTTGGACCAGCGCAGGTGCTGGGGCAAGGGGGACCTGTGGCGGATGTCCGCTTCCGTAAGAGCCTTCTTGTCCATGCCGCTTGGATCCCCGTGTGCTGTCCGTTGTCCCTGAAACAGCCTTCCCCGTGTTGCGGAGGGGCGTTTCGCGTTCCCACTGCTCCGTTTGTCATTACCTACAACTCTTGTCCAAGGATAATACCAAAAAGAGTCCGCATTTTTGCATTCAGAAGCTCAATGGGACAGGGCAAACGCATCTAATTGTGGGAACATCTAAGATGTCATGATTTGCCTATTTGTTTCCGTTTTTTGATTTCATGTTGACGTCTTGTCATTTTGACGACCTCAAGGAAGCATGTCAATTATCGCGCGTGGGTTATTTGACGAAATTCCGTTGGGATCTATAAACACAGCGACGCAGAAGTTATTTTCCCGTTGCGCTTCATTGCGGCGCCCATGGCTCGCGGTTTGTTCGGCGTCTCCTTATGTGGTATACAGGAGTGAAGACTATATCGTGATTCGGATCCGAAAAGAGTGCTCCTTGCTTGACCAAGGCCGGAAAGGTTTTGCCATGAAACGGATGCAGGTTGTGACAGGCTTCTTTTCTTTCTTTGTGCTTTTAGTGGGTGTTTGCGCGGCGGAGGGGCTGCCGGAGACGACGGCGCGCTCCGATGCGCCGGTGTTTCATTTCGGGGGCTGCGGGGGTGCGTATTTCCTGGCAGAGCCTGGCGATTTCTGGGTTGAGGTTGAGAAGTACGACCTGAATATTCGGGGTCGCAAGACCTTTCTGCGGGCTATTCTAACGGGACCGGACCGGGTGGTGCTTGCCGAGGAAACGCTGGCGGAAGACGGGCTGGGCAAGGGGGACGGCCCGGGACCGGTGCAGCGGGCGCGGCTGAACGCGCAGGCGGCGCGCAAAGGCGTTTATGTTTTGAATATTACCGTGAGCGAGGACCGGTATGGCGAAGATATCGCTTGGGGCTTCCAGACCAACTGCCCGCGGTATCTTGTAGAAACGTCGCGAGGCCACCGTGATGCGGCCCATGAAGAGCCGCTGGTTCTGCTGGGCCCGGATGTTCCCGGGGAGGTGTGTTTCCTGCCGGAGCGGGGTGCGTTTTCGCTGGAAGCGGCCGGACTGGCGAAAGACGCGGCCCCGCCGGTGCTGTATGATGGGAATGACGCTGTAATTGGCGCGGCAACGCTGGATGGGGAGGGCAAGGCGCATTTGACCGTCTCCGCCGAGACGCCGCGCGATTCCACGCCTTGGCGGCTGCATCTGCCTGTATTCCGGGGTACGGTTCATATTGATGGGGTGACGCGCTGGCCTGAGGGCAGCGCTTATCCCCATTTTTCCTTATGGACGCCGGACAGGGATTCCTGGTTTCCGTTTCATGAGAACCGCTGGCTGCTCACGCCGTACCGCCGGACGGTGTATTTAAACAAGGCGGCAAGGGAGTCCATCGCGTTTGAAGTGTACAATAACGACGGGACGCCCAGAAACGTCAAGCTTGCCGTTGAATACCCCGGACAGACCTTTGAGGCGGCCTTGTCCGCGGTTGAGGTTACAGCGCCCGCGAAAGGCGCGACGACGGTTACACTCGCCTGCTCGCTCCCGGAAGGCATTGACGCGGCATCGTGTCATGTGCGCGCGACGCCGGAGGATGCGCCCGAGTTCTCGACTTACGCGACGGTTGATGTAAAGCGGGGCGCGCCGCCGTCG
>CAYXPO010000718.1:0-2894 GCA_964466925.1 uncultured Nitrospirales bacterium | reverse complement strand
ACCGTCTTCCGTGCTTGCGTCGCAATGGTAGCCATCGGAATTGTAGAATTGGATCATGCGCAAGAGTTCCGAAAGGCTGATTCGGTTGTCCCCGTTTTGATCCGCGGCATGGTGAACAATTTCCCCTTCCCCTTCCCAAAGCCCTTCCCCTTCGAGCACGCCTTCGGCTTGGCCTTCCCCTGGAAACCCTTCTCCCTCAATGGGAATACCTTCCGGTTCGCCTTCTTCAGGCAGCCCTTCCCCTTCCGCCAGCCCTTCCCCTTCGGAACCACCCTCGCCTTCGGGAGCGCCTTCGCCTTCCACCAACCCTTCCCCCTCGAGCCAGCCTTCGCCTTCCGCCAAGCCTTCCCCCTCAATTACGCCTTCGCCTTCCGCCAAGCCTTCCCCCTCGATCACCCCTTCACCTTCTTCCGTGGCTTCCTGATGCATCAATACTTCCACGGTCTTTGTCTGGCCCGCGAAGAGGAGTACTGGTTCCGTATGGCCGAGATAGCCGGGTGCGGAAACATCGAGGGTGTAATTTCCCGGTGGCACGGCAATAAATGAATAGATGCCGTTCACATTGTCTTTCACGGTGATGTTGAGCGGCAGCAAGGTGACCGAGGCGTTGAGTATGGGGGCGTTGTCATGGTCTGCGTCTTCCACGGCGCAATACAGGGTGGCGGACATGGGGCCGCCTTTTTGCGTCACGCTCATGGTGTATTCCGTAGTGTGGTCCGCCTTCCCGTCCAGTTTCCCGGGGAAACTCACCTTGGCGAAGCACATAAAAGGTTCGGCGGCAAGAAAGGTTAGGAGGGAACTCAACAGGTCAATGGCAATATTGTCGTTCACCAGAAACGGAGTGGTTTCTCCGTCGCGGTACAACGCCAGGAAGGTATCGCAATTGGGCGCCAAGTCCAAGGTTTGCACCGTGATTTCCTGGCCGGGCAGCACATAAAACCGCACCCAGTCCACATCAGCGGGATGATGGAAATTATGGCGCTGATAGGCTCCGTCAATGCCGATCCACGTGGCCTGCGCCGGGGTGTCATCCGGTTCATACGCATCCGGCTCCAGCACCGGCTGTTCTTCGCCTTCCCCCTCCGTTTCCCCCTCCAGCACCCCTTCCCCTTCCGCCGGGACCCCTTCCGGCTCTCCTTCGTCTCCGCACTGCCCGTCGAAGGTCACCACGGCCCCGCGTGCCTGCAGCAGGGGGATTTCGAGACACAGGGCGGCATTATTCAGGGGATTGGCGCGCAAATCAATCGTATCGCCCAGGAGCAACCCCAAATTCAGCGTGAGCGGCGTAATACTCTCGATGAGATTGCCTTGCAGGGCCAGGACTTCCAGGCTGTGGAGGGCGCTCAAGGGGGCAAGATCGAATATTTGGCAATTCGCTGCCTGTAACACCTGCAAATCGAAAAGCCCCCCCAATGGAGTGAGCATGGAGATAGGATTCGCGGAAATGTTGAGTTCCAGCAAGTGGTGGAGGGCGCTCAAGGGGGCAAGGTCGGCGATGGCGTTGCCTTCCATGCGCAGCGCGCGCAATTCGGTGCACCGTTCAAGGCCGGCCAGATTGACAATCCCCATGGCGGGGGCATTCAGGGTGAACAGCAAGAGCAGGTCAGTGTTGAGTATGTCGCCTTCCGGTTTATTGAGGGCGATGCGAATCGCGTTTTCAAGCATGGGATCGGGAAAGACCACCGGTTCCGTGACCTGCTGGGCATAGATTGACGCGGCAATCCCCCAAAACCCCGCACATAACATGGCGCACCATACACTCTTTGCGGTTCCACGAATGCGAATCTTCTGTTTCACGGTTCCCTGTTCCATCTCGCCGTGGGATATGTTCCACCACCTCAATTATAACACAATACCGTGCAATGGGCGGAAAAAACTATAGTGGAGGAAGATTTGCTTTTCGGATTTTGTACAGTTTCATCTTGCCGTCCGAATAGGTTTCATACGCCGCCTTTTTCAAGGATTCCACCCAAGGGAGGACGGGCGCTTTGTCGCTGTTCAAAATAAACAGGCACACCCGGTACTCCCCCGGGATAGCGGCGACAATGGCGGGAATATCTTTCGGCGCGGTGAGTTTGTACACCAATTTCTTGGAATAGGCGGTATTCTGCGGGGGCCGGTCCGCTATCGAGTGGTCCGGCGAAAACACCACATCGGTGTAATCCGTGTGGGCCGCGATGAAATGGCCGATGGGGATGTAGTCTTTGGGGCGTTCGGGAAAGGAGGTTTTACGTGTGGTATCGAGCGAATAGGCCCATCCACCAGCCAGCAGCAAGACGGCCGCCGCGCCGCCCCAGTGCAGCCAGGAACGCCGGAACAGGCTCAACAGGCACGCCGGAAACACCGCCAAGGGCAGCACGGCAAGGGGCAGGGCAAACTTCAGCGCGGTGAAGGAATGCAGCATGAAGGAACAGTGTTCCTTGAAAATGTGCACGTAAAACAGGCACGGCGCGAGCATCAGAAAGGCGAGTTGTGAGGACAGGAGAAGGGCCGGAGGCGCAGGCCTCCCGGTAAAGCGCAGCAGGGCCAAAGTGATCAGCAGGGCGGCCGCAACAAGCGTGGAAGCAAGAATCACGGGCTTGCCCAAATTTCCAAACCCATCCCGGATATGCCGTTTCCAGAAGTTCGATTTCAATGGAAAGGTGACCAGGTTTTTCCACGGGGGAATGGTTTCACGCTGGCCGTTTTTCGCCGTGTATTTCTGTTCCACGATGCCGGTGCGCTTCCAGAAGCGTTCCGAGAGCCTGGAAAAAGCGTTCAGATGGTGGAGTTGCAGGGCGAAGAGCAGCAGCGCCAGGAATATGGGTGTGGCGAACAGGGCGGAGCGTCCCAACACCCGCCCAATAGAACGCCCCAATTCGCCCCGGAACAGGCGGAGAAGGTACGCACAGAAA
>CAYXPO010000717.1:2043-2896 GCA_964466925.1 uncultured Nitrospirales bacterium | reverse complement strand
CCTCAAACGAAGGGGTGTGGGTGCTGGGAGAAGACCACCGGACCTCTTTCGTAAATTCGCGGATGGCCGAAATGATCGGGTATCGGTTTGAAGAAATAAGCGGACGGCCACTGACCGATTTCATGTTCGAGGAGGATATTCCCGACCACCACAAAAGAATGGAAACCCGCCGCGGGGGGGGATCGGAACATTACGAACGCCGGTTTTGCCATAAGAACGGGCATGAGGTGTGGACGTTGGTGTCCGCCGTTCCCATCCTGGATGCAGCCCGGAGATTCAAAGGCTCGTTTGGGATGTTTGCCGATATCACGGACCGCAAACGGGCCGAGGAATTGATCCGTAAAAGTGAAAAGGAATACCGGACACTTTTTGAAGAATCCTTTGACGGCTTGTTTGTCTCTTCACCCGAAGGGAAGATTCTGGATATCAACAAGAAGGGTGTGATGATACTCGGCTACTCGTCAAAAGACGAGGTGTTTCGGCTCGACTTGGAAAAGGATATTTACGCAAACCCGGAGGAGCGAAAACGGATACTTGCCGCCGTCAATGCGCAAAATGAATTCGAATATGACTTGGTCATCAAAAAAAAGAATGGCGAAAAAATATTTGCACACTGCTCGTTAACGGCCGCACGGGACGAGGCCGGCCGCGTACAGGCATACCGAGGAATATTCCGGGATATTACCGAGCAACGGCGGGCGGAAGAGGCGCTGCACCGGTCCAATGAAATCTTGCGTGCCACGCTTGAGGCGGCGCCGGCCGCCATCTTCGATTTGGATACCGAAGGACGGGTGGAAGGCCTTTGGAATAAGGCGGCGGAACGAATGCTTGGTTGGCGGCGCGAAGAAGTGCT
>CAYXPO010000717.1:0-2033 GCA_964466925.1 uncultured Nitrospirales bacterium | reverse complement strand
TTTGCCGTCCGTGCCCGAAGAAGGCAAGGAGGAATTTTCCCGTTTCCGGGAAACTTTGCGTTCCGGCAAGTCCATCTTTGGACATGACGTGGTATGGAAGCGCAAGGATGGCACCTCCATCGAATACAGCCTCTACGCCGCGCCGAAATATGATGATGCCGGCAGGGTCACAGGGAATATCGCGGTATTGTTGGATATCACCGAACGCAAACATGCGGAAAATATCCGCCTGGCGCGCTTGCATTTACTGGAATTCGCGGAGACGCACCCGGTGGACGAACTGCTGACCGAAACCCTGAACCGGATAGAAAAACTGACCGGAAGCACGATTGGCTTCTATCATTTTCTCGAGTCTGATCAAACCACACTCTCCTTGCAGAGTTGGTCAACCAATACCCTGAAAAATATGTGTGGCGCGGAAGGAAAAGGCACCCATTATCCGGTTTCCCAGGCGGGGGTATGGGTGGACTGCGTGCGTCAACGGCGTGCCGTCATTCACAACGATTATGCCTCTTTGCCGCACCGCAAAGAGATGCCGGCGGGCCATGCGCCCGTTGTCCGGGAAGCGGTTGTCCCGGTTTTCAGAAACAACCTCATAAAAGCCATTGTCGGCGTTGGCAACAAACCTGTGGACTATGATGAGCACGACACCGACATCGTGGCGCAAATGGCGGATCTTTCATGGGATATTGTCGAACGGAAACGAACCGAAGAAGAGTTGCGGCGGACAGCGGAAGAGTGGCGGACAACATTTGATTCCATAACCGATTTGGTCTCGATTCAAGACGCGGATTTCCGTCTGGTCCGGGTAAATAAGGCCTTTGCCCATGCTTTCGGAACCACTCCGGAAGCGCTGGTTGGGAAAAAATGTCATGAAGTGGTTCATAACACCGGCTGCCCGATCACCGGATGCCCCCACACCAGAACCCTGGCCACGGGAAACGCGGCGATGGAAGAAGTGTCCGAACCGTGTCTGGGAATCCACCTCGAAGTTTCCACCTCTCCTGTCCGTAACGCCGCGGGGGAAACCGTTGGCTCCATTCATATCGCCAAAGATATAACCCAGCGAAAAAAGACCGAGGAAGAGGTCCGGAAGCTCAATGCTGAACTTGAACAGCGCGTGAGGGACCGCACGGCCGACCTCGAAAGTGCAAACAAAGAGCTCGAGGCGTTCAGCTATTCCGTCTCCCATGACCTCCGGGCGCCGCTGCGGCATCTCACGGGGTTCGTGAACCTGTTGACCAAACATGCGGGGGCCGCGCTTGATGAAAAAGGCATGCACTATCTTGCCGTGATAGCCGAAGCGGCGGCGGCGATGGGCAAACTGATTGATGATATTTTGTCCTTTTCCCGGATGGGGCGGATGAGTTTTTCCCGGACGCGCGTAAACATGGACTGTCTCTTGAAAGAGGTTCTGCAGACAGTTCAACCCGACCTCGAGGGGCGTGATGTCGCCTGGGAGATTGCACCTCTCCCGGAAGTCCAGGGATCAAGGGAAATGCTCAGGATTGTACTGGCCAACCTGGTCGCAAATGCAATCAAGTTCACCTCCCACCGGCCCCGTGCCATAATAGAAGTCCGGCATATTTCAGACAATCCCGAGGAAGAAGTATTCTTTGTGCGGGACAATGGAGCGGGATTTGATATGAGATATGGCGACAAGCTCTTTGGTCTATTTCAGCGCCTTCACTGTGTCGAAGAATTTGAAGGTACCGGATTGGGACTGGCCAATGTGCGGCGGATCATTCAACGCCATGGAGGAAGGACTTGGGCCGAGGGAAGAGTGGGGGAAGGCGCAACCATCTACTTCTCGTTACCCAAACACCCTGAACCTTCTTGATTGGACATTTACCATGAGGGGAATAGCAAACATGTTGTTGCAGGCGTCAACAAAAAGACGTTTTGAACGATTGTCAGCGCGTCAAAATGGGACTTGGCGATGAACAGACAAAACAAGAATCTACAATGGGCATTCTCAATGCCAGTTATTGCCCTCGTGATTCTCTGCGCCGCGGGATGTGGCCAAAAATCAG
>CAYXPO010000716.1:0-2898 GCA_964466925.1 uncultured Nitrospirales bacterium | reverse complement strand
GGATTCAGCAACGTGGTCCAAGTGCTGGGGGTCTGGAAGGTGGCGTCCAGGTATTCGAGGAAGGAGGTGTCATAAGGCAATTCGAGGAAGAAGCCCTGCACGCCGGTGGCGTCGTCGAGGGCGACGGCGATTTCGAGGGTGTCGCCGGGACCCGCCTCGAGGGTTTCGGGCAGGGTAACAAGGACGATGCGGCGTACGGTAACCGTGCCACTCTGGGTGCTCACGGGGAGGGCGCCGTCGTTCAATTCGGCCACTTTGAAACTAATGAGCGCGACATGGCCGTTGGGGCTTTCGGGGATCATGCGGAAGCGCGCGTAGAGCAGTATGCCGGTGCCGTTGACGGGGCTGGGGCCGTATCCGCCGAGGTAACAGCGCCCGATGATGCCACTGCCCTGGGGTTCCGCCCATCCGGTTGTCAAGCCACCCTTCCGGACGCCAAGGAAGTCCATGAGGGCGGAATAGCGCAATTCGAAGTAATAACCGAGGAGTCCGGTGGCGTTGGAGATGGTGATGGGGACTTCAAAGGTGTCGCCGGGGGATACGGTGGTGTTGGCGGGTACGCTGACGGTTACTGCAGCCCCGGCTAGTTGTGTAAGCAGTACTGCTGTTATGAGAACCAAGAAGAAGCGCATAGCCTTCCCCAACATTACCCAGTTACCCAGTGGTGTGAGTATAGCCGAAGTTGGGATGGAAAAGCGAGGGGTTTGCGGATCCGGCTCTGCCTGCGGCTACGCCGTGGCAGGTTGCGGATTGCATAGGTGCGGGGCGCGGCTCCGGTTTGGAGGATGGGCGAAAAGGGGAAGACTGGGAAGACTGGGAAGTCTGGGGGAAGAAGGACATCAGGGACATCAGGGACTTATGGGACCGAAGAAACGATGAATTTCCACGAAAAGAGGATGGAATTGCAATTTGGGAACAAGAGCAAGTTTTTTCGTTTGTTTCGAGTTTTTCGTGGTTGAGATTTCCGGATTATTTTTACCACGAAAGGAACGAATCACACGAAAAGGGAAAAAGAATACGCCGTTGGCCGTTGGCGAATGCCTCTCATGTGCAAATTCCATCCTTCATGCGATAGTATACGGATATGTTGAAACCAAACCTGATAGCAAGGAACTTTTGGACTATGTGGAAGGGTGTAGTTACCGCCCTGGTGTTGATAGCTTTGCTTGCCGGATGCCAACCGAAGGAGGAGCAGGACCGTGCGAAATTTTTCGATGCGAAGGAACAAGCCGCACCCGTAGTGGCGGCTTCGCATGTTATTGATGTGGGGGATATCGAATCGTCCGTCACCATCGAGGCGTTTCCCGCGAAGGACTCCTGCGGCCCCAATGTGACCGTGGACAATGAAAAGTCCATCAAGGGGAAGATTACCCAGAGCACGGTGTCGGTGAAGCCGCCGTATCCCGCCGCTTTCCCCATTGAAATCCGCATCACCCCGCGCGAGCCCATCCCCGCCTCGGAACGGCCCGTGATATTGCGCGGAAATATTCTGCGCGATAATCAGCCCATCCAGCCCATCAACCTTGTCCTTGGCGCTTCCTCTCCCAACAAGGTGTTCCCCATCCGCATTTCTTGTGATGCGGTCCAGGGCATGGAGCCGCCCCTTAAGTCGGTTCTTCTCTTTGTCCAGGTCGAGACGTTCTTCCTCCCTGAAACCACGGATCTCGCCACGCTCGATATTGCCACCGTCAAAGCGGATGAAACCCACCGGGGCGCGATTACAAGCAACCCCGTCCGCATCAACTTTGTGGAGAATGCCCCATGAACATTGTGTGCATTGGCGCGCATCCCGATGATTCGGAATTCTACGCGGGTGGCACTCTCGTCAAATGGGCGCGATGCGGCCATCGCGTCCTCGTCGTTTCCCTCACCAACGGCGACATCGGCCATTTCAACATGGCGGGGGGGGCATTGGCCCGCCGCCGCGCCGCCGAGGCCCGCCGTTCCGCCGAGCGCGCCGGCGTGAGCGAATGTGTCCTCGATTTCCATGATGGAGAGTTGCTTCCCACGCTTGAAGTGCGCAAGGCCGTGGTCAAACTCGTCCGCGAATTCGAGGCGGACATCGTCCTCACGCACCGCCCTTGGGACTACCACCCCGACCACCGCTATTGCGCCATGGCCGTCCAGGACGCCGCCTTTATGGTCACGGTCCCCTTTTTCTGTCCCGACATCCCCGCGCTCAAGAAAAATCCCGTGTTTCTTTATATGATGGACGCTTTCACCAAGCCCGCGCCGCTCCGGCCCGACATCGCCGTCGCCGTTGACGATGTGATTGACATAAAATGGTCCCTGCTCGATGCCATGGAATCCCAATTCTACGAATGGCTTCCCTGGCTCGAGGGCAAGCTTGGGGAGGTTCCCCAATCACCCGGGCGCCGCCCCGCATGGCTCGCCAAGACCTTTTCGCCGTACTTCAAAGAACCCGCGCGGCGCGCCCGCAAAACACTCGAAAAATTCTACGGAAAGGCCGCCGCCAAGCGCGTTGTCTTTGCGGAACTTTTCGAGATTTGCGAATACGGCCACCAGCCCGCGCCCCGCGAACTCCTGGACCTGTTCCCTTTTCTTCCACGCCCCAAACGTCATCGAGGAGAATGAATCATGGCTTCCTTGAAACCCGCATTTCGTCCGGCCCTTTGCCTCTCGTGTTTTGCCTGGGCGGTATTTGCCGGCATCCCGCCCGCCGCCGCGCAGAATATGGAGCCCATGACCCAGGTCGAAAACGTTGGCGAGGCCACCGTTTACGAGCCCCCCGCGCATGTGGAATTTTTCTTCCATCTCACCGTCCAGGACGAGAGTTTTGAAAAAGCCATGGCCACCGCCATCAAGTTTGGCGAAAACCTCCGTGCCCGCCTCGAAGCCGAAGCCGACAAGTCCGACCGCATCTGGCAACTGCCCCGA
>CAYXPO010000715.1:0-2899 GCA_964466925.1 uncultured Nitrospirales bacterium | reverse complement strand
AACCTGAAAGGTTGATCGCATGCGAACGAAATACATCTTCATCACCGGCGGCGTCCTGTCGTCCCTGGGAAAGGGCCTGGCGGCGGCCTCCATCGGGTGCCTGCTCGAGGCCCGCGGCCTCACCGTGACGAACATGAAGCTCGACCCCTACATCAACGTGGACCCCGGCACCATGAACCCCTTCCAGCACGGCGAGGTCTTCGTCACCGACGACGGCGCGGAAACCGACCTCGACCTGGGGCATTACCAGCGCTTCACCAACGCCGTTCTCTCGCGCAAGAGCAACGCCACCACCGGCGGCATCTACAATGCCGTCATCCAAAAAGAGCGCCGCGGAGAATATCTTGGGAAGACCGTCCAGGTTATTCCCCACATTACCGACGAAATCAAGTCGCGCATCCGCATGCTCACCGCCGAATCCGAAGAACCCATTGATGTCGCCATCATCGAGATCGGCGGCACCGTCGGCGACATTGAAAGCCTCCCCTTCCTCGAGGCCCTGCGCCAGTTCCGCCTCGATGTCGGCCCCCCCAACTGTTGTTTCATCCACGTGACCCTCGTGCCGTTCATCGAGGCCTCGCATGAACTCAAAACCAAGCCCACCCAGCACAGTGTCCGGGCCTTGCGCGACATCGGCATCCAGCCCAATGTCATCGTGTGCCGCACCGGCACCCACGTGATGGGCGACGACCAACGGAAAAAAGTCGCCATGTTCTGCGACGTCACCGATGACGCCATCATCAACGCGGAAGACATTTCGCCCCTCTATGCCATCCCCCTCAATTTCAAAAAGCAGCGCCTCGACGACACGGTCCTCCGCCTCCTCGGCATCCAGGCCCCCGAAAACGACCTCCGCGAGTGGACCGCCATGGTCGAACGCCTCAAAGGCGCCACCCGGGAAATCCGCATCGCCGCCGTCGGAAAATACGTCCACCACGACGACGCCTACAAAAGCATCAACGAGGCCTTCGTCCACGCGGGCATTGCCAACGATTGCAAAGTGCGCCTGCAATGGGTGGACTCCGAACAATTTGAAAAAGGCGTGGACCCCGCGGAAATGCTCAAGGACTTCGACGGCGTCCTTGTGGGCCCGGGTTTTGGCACGCGCGGCATCGAAGGGAAGATCAAGGCCGTCCGCTATGCCCGTGAAAACAAGGTTCCCTATTTCGGCATCTGCCTGGGCATGCAAGTGGCCGTCATCGAACTGGCCCGGAAGTGCCTCGGCCTCGAAAAGGCGCATTCGACGGAAATTGATCCGCAGACCCCCGACCCGGTCATCTGCCTGCTCACGGAACAACGCGGCATCAAGGATATGGGCGGCACCATGCGCCTCGGGGCCTACCGCTGCGATCTCACGCCCGGCACCAAAGCCCATGAAGCCTACGGCCAGGAAGTCATTTCCGAACGCCACCGCCACCGCTACGAATTCAATAACGCCTATTTTGACGCCATGACCCAAAAGGCCGGCATGGTGGTCAGCGGCCTCCACCACAAAGGGGACCATGATCTGGTGGAAATCATCGAACTGAAGGACCACCCCTGGTTCTGCGCCGGTCAATTCCATCCCGAGTTCAAGAGCACGCCCATGCGTCCGCAACCGCTCTTCCGGGAATTCGTCCGCGCCGCCCTCGCCTACAGGAACCAACGTGGCTAAGGCGGGTCCAGACGCCCCGCCCCCCGGCGGCGAACTCAAGCAGCACGTGCGCCTGCTGCTCTCGTGGCGCGAACAGGCCCTGCGGAATCAGGGCGCCCCGGAGGAACCCGAAGCCCTGCTGGAACAGTTTCGCCGGCAGGGACAGCAACGCCTCCAGTTTTTGGCGGCCGCCCTGAAGGCCGCCCTCCGGAAACAAGCGGACTGCCTCAAAGAAGTCGAAGCGGGCGGCATCAGCGAGCGAAAGGCCCAGCAGCGCCTGCAACGCCTCACCGAAGAAATTAACCATCACCGCGCCCAAATCACCCTCTACAACCGCTTGCTATCCGCCAAATCCCCCGAAGACCTCGGCGGGTTCATCCATCTTCCGCTTGATCAATACCCCCGCGAACTGGCCCGGTCCAAGAAACCCGCATTTACAAAACTCAACCGCCGCGACAAACGCCAAGCCGCCGCTTTTCTCCTGCTCGCGCTGCTTGCCGTGCTGGCGGTCGCCTGCTGGAGCCGGGCCCACGGCGAAGTGCGGTTCGGGGCGGCGGCCCCCCATTTCCCCAACGGGAAAATCCACCTCCGCTGCCAAAACAATACCTCCTCGGAAATATTCTTTCATGCCCCATGGGGCCAATCCGCCGAACAGCAACGGTTCCGTAACGACTACGGGGTGGAAGTCTTGGCCCGCCTCCCCGGGAAAAACGAATACCGTCTTGTGCCCAGCGGCGATGCCTGGCGCTATAACAGCCTCCCCGCCAACACCCTCGAACCCATCCGCGTTGCCCCCGGACTCGCCATCGAAATCGAACTCGACCTCCGCGCCATCTTCCAACAAGTGCCCGGGGCCGATGCCCTCCGCCTCATCTGCACCCAAGGCAACGGACGCAGTGTCTACCGCTTCGACACCAAGAAATAATTCCCCCGCCCGGGTATTTCGCGCGACTGGCGTCCTGAAGGCAAGGGACGGCAAACACCGGTTGTAAACCCGAAAATACGGGCAACAGTCCTTGAAGTGACCGCATCATGCAGTGATGTATGAGAAACGCCGGGGGGCGGATTGCGGAGTGGCGATAGCGGAGTGCGGAGTGCGGATCGGGGAGTGAGGGGGAATGGAAGGAACGCCCTTTCGGGAAAGGGCGCTGCGAGGCGGGGGCAGGGAGTTTTTAACGCCAAGGCACCAAGGCGCAAAGGGGGTGGCTTCGATGGGTGCGCGTCATGGATTGGGGTTTTTCGGAGTTGCTTTTATTTTGTGGTTGG
>CAYXPO010000714.1:0-2902 GCA_964466925.1 uncultured Nitrospirales bacterium | reverse complement strand
AACCAACTCCGACAGAAGCACCGCCAACTCGTTGGCGCGGTCCGGACGCCCCCGCAATCCATCCACCAGCCGTTCAAACCATTCCCGAACCAGCAAGCGGGAGCGCTCCGCGAATTCAGGCGGTAAAGCGGATAAGATTGCCGAACAACAATCATCCACGCGTGGCGCCAAATAGTCAGCAAGTAAAGCCGCTTTTTCGCTCTGCATGTATCCCGTCCTCAAGTACCTACTTCACGCTGGTGATAATAACGCTAATATGGGTTGTCAGGTCAAGTTATTCGCAAGGCGGGTGACATTTCCCGGAAACGGCCCTGCCCGGAAATCCACGCCGGTCTTCTCGCGGTCCATGTGGCGCGGGGATTCAGGTTGAATCGCGGCGGGATAAGCAATACTCTTTACCATGCCTTTGCGCATTGGGAGTCCGGAGGCGGACAGGTCCGCAAGGGTGTTATCACGGCGGCGCCTACAATGGAAAGCGAGCATGCTATGCGGCAAATGATTATTGCGGCGTGTGTCATGGGGTGGTTGGCGGGATGCAGTGTGCAAACATCCCCAAGCGCTCCCGCGGCGGGTCCTGTCACAATAGGTTTTTTGGTGAAGCAGCCCGAACAACTTTGGTTTCAGCAGGAATGGCGGTATGCGCAACAGTGCGCGGACCAGCATGGATTCAAACTGATCAAGATTGGCGCGTCCGACGGGGAAAAGGTCCTCTCGGCGATAGACACGCTTGCGGCCAACAAGGCGCAAGGGTTTGTCATTTGCACGCCGGATGTGCACCTCGGGCCCGCCATTGCCGCGAAAGCCCAAACGTATGGCATGAAAGTATTCTCCGTGGATGATCAGTTTGTCGGCTCCGATGGAAAATTCATGGAGGTGCCGTACATGGGCATTTCCTCCATGCAAATCGGACGCCAGGCGGGGGAGGCGCTCTACGCGGAGTTAAGCAAGCGGAACTGGCCCATCGAGGAAACCGCCGCGTGCGGGATCACCTTTGATGAATTGAACACGGTGAAGGAGCGCACGGACGGCACCATCGCCGCATTGACCGAAGCGGGCTTCCCGGCGGAGAAAATCCACCGGGGCGCGGAAAAAGTCACCGATGTTCCGGCCGCGTTTGATGCCGCGAATATTGTGCTCACGCAACACCCCGAAGTAAAACGCTGGCTGGTGTTTTCCGTGAATGAAGAAGGGGTGCTGGGCGCCATTCGCGCCATGGAAGGCCGCGGTGTCGCCCCGGAAAATGTCATCGCCGTCGGCATTGGCGCCGGGATTGGCTTTACGGAATTCGAAAAGGAGCGCCCCACCGGATATTTTGCCTCCGTGGTGATCAGCCCCAAGCGGCATGGGTTTGAAACGGCGGAGCTGTTGTATAAGTGGATCAAGGACGGCGTGGAACCTCCAAAAGAGACCTTTACCAAGGCCCTCCTGGCCACCCGCGAAAATTACCTGCAAGTAAGGCAGGAATTGGGCATCGAATAACGAATCGTGTTTGGATGGAGTCCTGCCCGCGCGGCGTGGTAGTCGCCGGGGCTACAGTTCGATGCCGGGATTATGAAACTGATGCAGGACGGCGTGATGGGTCAGGTCCCGCTGCAACGGAGTGATGCTGACCATGGCGTTCTCAATCGCCTCGAAATCCGTGCCGGTTTCCGGGAAATGTGTGGGTTCTGCGCCGCCTATCCAATAATACATCCCGCCCCGCGGGTCCTCCCGCTGAATGATTTCATCCTGGTAGTTGCGCCGGCCCATCCGCGTAATGGCGATGCCCTTCAACGCATCATAGTCCATATCGGGGACATTTACATTCAGCGTGGTGTCGTTCGGCAGACCGTGGTCCAGAATATACCGGCCCACCTTCTGGGCAATGCGCGCCCCGGTGTCCAGGTGTTTGGAACGCCGCCCGACAATCGAGATGGCAAACGAGGGAACGCCCAGCAGCATGCCTTCAAAGGCCCCCGCCACGGTTCCCGAATAGGTTACGTCGTCCCCCATATTCGCCCCGCAGTTAATGCCGGAAACAATCAAATCGGGCCGCCGCCCGATCAACTGGCGCACCGCCAGCATGAGGCAGTCCGTCGGGGTGCCGTCCACCATGAACCAATTGGGTTGAACGCGGGTCACCCGCAGAGGACGGTGCAGTGACACCCCATGGCCCACGGCGCTCTGCTGGCGGTCTGGCGCATATACGTGCACCTCGCCCAGTTCCGTCATGGCCTCGGCCAGCGCAATCAGGCCGGGCGCCTGTATTCCATCGTCATTGGTAACTAGAATCAACGGTTGTGTCATGGCTGCCATTCATTTTCCAAAAGTTTAGTGGATGTTTATATCATACCGGCGTGGGGGAGTCCAGTCGAATTTCTCCCGTCCGCCATGCCGGCCTTTCCTAATCCTTTAGCCATATCCAGTGCTTCACATCAGACCTGTTCCGGCGGCGAAAACGCATTGTTTCCAGGCGTTGGCGTAAAATAATTCAACCCGGTTTTTTTTACTTTCTTCTGAGAAATAAAAGGCTGTTTGCAAAGGACGCTGTTTCAGTTTTCGCTTGTTTTCGTGCGGCGTTGATGTTATAATGCAAGTGGTTTGCCGAAATAGTTGAATTTGCGGGGCGTCAATTCAATAAAAACAGTTTAATAGCCCCGGAAATATCAAGAACATGCGTATTTTATGAAAGCCGCCGTGCCGGGCGAGGGTATTAGGGTAGGGGACGCTTAACCGAACCGTAGGTAGTGTAAAAGCGTCTAACTCAAACTGGCCCGTATAGTTAAGTGAAAACAAGGGTGTCGGGCGATTCTGTCGGGAAATGACCCCTGGCATTACGTTATTGTAATTTATCCGTTAAGCAGAATGTAACCTCCATTGGTTAGGATTGTATAAAGTATAACCGCTGGAGGAACCATTCGAT
>CAYXPO010000713.1:0-2907 GCA_964466925.1 uncultured Nitrospirales bacterium | reverse complement strand
CGCGCTGGACATGCCACTGAGCCGGTTAGGGCTGATACCCGGCATAGTTGACACTAAAGAGTGCAAGCGCGCCCGCAAACACCGCAAAGAGGGTCATGGCATGGCGGAAATCTCTGTTGTATATGCTTTGGAAGGCGGCGCCGAGACCCAAGCCGCCAAATAGGAGCAAAATGGGGATCACGGGGACGCGGAAACGGGCGGCCACCATGAACCAGATAATGGTCAGGAAATAAATGGCGGCATAGGACAAAATCAACAGGGCGAGCGGCTTGTTTTTACACATTGGCGCCTGGGGCCGCCGCCGGAAAAAGACCACCAGTCCGGTGACAAACAGCGCGGCGGCAAAGGGAAATCCGGGAAGAAAGCGGAGCGTGGCGGAATACTGTTTCGCGAAATGGATTTCCTTATTGTTCGTGATTTCCACGGGACCCCAGAAGAGCAAAGCCTTTTTTGCGAGCAAGCGCATTGTGCGCCCCGGATTCTGGCGTATGTAATCCCAGGCAAGCCGGGAAAAATACCGGCTCAGCCCGCCATAGGTGAGTGTGTCATCATGGAGTTTCTTGCGCAACGCCCGGAGATAGTACGGCATGTTGTTATTGTTCAGCCCGGTTTGGTTCAACCCCAAGGTTTCCTTGCTGTTGATCGTCGGCCACGTGCCGTCGGCCATTGGATTGTTGCAGGCGTAAATATTCATGCCGCCGGCCGTGGTAATCAATACGAATTCCCCGGAGACCCGGTAGTTTCGGAGGGTCACGGGAGCAATGACCAGGGCGCAGCCCAGCGCGGCGAGGCAGGAATCCAATAGCAGCCTCGGCAACGGCAGACGTTTCCATCCGGCCCACCCGATGAACCCGGCAATAAACGGCGCAAACAGGAGGGTTTCCGGACGGAACAGCGCCATGGCGCCCGCAATGCACCCGGCACCCAGGGCATAGGCCCATTTCTTCCGTTCATGCCACCGCCCAAGGATTATCATCAGCAGGAGTTGCATGAACACCACAAGGGACGGCGTATTGAATTCCCCCTCATAGAAAATAAACACCCAATACGTGGACATGAACAAACACGCCGCGAGCGCGGCCAGCCTTCCAAAGAGCCGCCGCGCCAGGAAATACATGAGCACGGCGCTCGCAAGCCCAATACCCATTTGAACCAGGCGTATGGCGAGGTAACTGCCGCCGGTAAGCGCATAAATGCACGCGAGAAAATAGGGATAGCCCGGCGGACGCGTATAGGGAATTGTGCGTATTTCCGGGTCATTGGCTTCCGGCGGCGTGGTCCACTGATCAAACGCAATTCCGCGCGCCCAATAGTTGTAGTGGGCCGCATCCAACAAGGGAACATCGAAATCGGGCTGATGGCGAAGTTCATTCAGATAAGCCGCCCGCAGCACGAAGCCCGCAAAGAGGAATAAGGCCACCAGCACAATATCATAATAGGGAGGAAAAAGGTGTTGCTTTTCATAGGCGGAGCGGGGGGGAGGGGGGGATATTTCCAACGGGGATGGTTTCATCACTACCGGTTCCAGTAAAAGCAGACATCTTTTGAGATACACGTTCGTCAGGTGGAAAACACCATTTCAACGCCACACTATACCGAAACACGGCATGATTTCCAATTGACGCTCCAGAATTCGCGAAAGGGAGGTGTGCGTTGCCCGGATGGCCCCGCCCAAAAACATTCCCGCTCGTTCCAGAAAGCGTGGGACGCGGCGGCCTGCAGAAGGCTATAGCGCTGAGATGCAAGGGGTTAGAGGCATATTCGCCATGATCGGAAACAGAAGACGTTTTTCAGAGGCATACTTTATTCAGGGGCTGTTTTCAAGGCGAAAGCGTGTTCTTGAACATATGGCCCCCCTCCGGGCGAATGCCCCATTCGGCGGGAAATGGGACTAAAGCGATTGGCCAATGGTGCCGATAGTTCTTAGTGGAAGATTTGAAAAAACCGGAGCAACGTGGTCATGGAAATCGCAGGCATAGATAAAATCGCGGAGGCGGCGGCCCTCAAGCCCCAGCCCGCCCGGCGCGACAAGTCTGCCCGCGCGCTGACCGCCCTCCAGGACGATCTGGAAATCAGCCGTACGGCGGAAGCGGTGGCAATGGCCCGGAACGATGGCAAAAGCAAAGCCGCGGAAATTCGCCGGGAAGAGGTGGAGCGTGCCAAGCAACGCATCCAGGAAGGGAGTTACCGCATCCAGGAAATCGTCGAATGTGTCGCCGAACGGATTTGCCAGTTTATCTAGCGGGAGGCCTTCTCCCGCCCATCGCGGCTTTTCTCCTCTGAAACTCCCCTGTCAACTTTGGGCGGCCTTATAAAATGCTTATATCATAGCTGCCCCTTCTCTCCCGCCAGCAACTTCAGCGCCTGATTGAACACGGTCTCGGGGTTGCCCGGAATGATTTCGCCCCAGTTCCCGCCGCCGGACACCAGCACAATGTTCAAACTGGGGATAAATGCGGAGCAATAGCCGCGCGCGCCAATGGACATGACCGAATCCACGGGGGCATCGGGCCAGACGCGCGCGTCCGGATGGGTGCGGCCTTTTTCGTTGAACCACCAATTGAATCCATAGGTTCCGGGACCGCAGGCGGAGAACTGATCGGAGTTTCCTCCGTAGCTTCCGATGTTCAGGTAATCGTCCTGTTCCGCCGGTTTTGTGGCGGGGAGGTTGAACGGGGCCTGCGGTTTCATGAATTCGTCAAAGAAACGGCTGGGCAGAAGCTGCTGATCGCCCCAGCGGCCTCGATTCAGCCAGAACCATGCAATCCGGGCAAAATCCCGCACGGAAGCCTTCACCCGGCTCCGTTCCGTGAAGGTCAATCCGTCTTGGAATCCCAGTGTTCCCAAACGTTTCGGACTGTCCGCCACAGTCGTTGCGTCCGCTTTGAACACTTTGTCGAACAAGGT
>CAYXPO010000712.1:2641-2909 GCA_964466925.1 uncultured Nitrospirales bacterium | reverse complement strand
GCCGGCGGTTTCTTGTGAAGCGGCGGCCGCTTCTTCTTCCGCGCGGCGCGCGGCCTGACTGACCACCGCCATCATTTCATGCGCCACGTCGGCCAGACTGCGTCCGGCTTGGATCATGCTCGAGGGCAGCGCGGTGCGCATGGCGGCATTCACATCCACCGACGAGGTGGTCTCGGAATGTTCGCCCATGAGTTCACGGTCGAGGTCGCGCTGGTATTCGCGGATGCTGAGGCCGATTTTGCGTTCGATGGGATTGACACTGATGACC
>CAYXPO010000712.1:0-2631 GCA_964466925.1 uncultured Nitrospirales bacterium | reverse complement strand
CTTCGCCATCACCTTGTCGCCCACCGCCAGCACTTCTTCGGGCTTCTGAACGCGTTCACTGGAAAGCTCGCTGACGTGAATGAGGCCTTCGATGCCGTTTTCAAGCCGCGCAAAGGCGCCGAAGCTCACCAGCTTGGCAATCTCGACTTCCACGTGGGAACCCATCGGCAGGCGTTCGATGACGGCCAGCCACGGGTCTATTTCAAGCTGCTTGAGGCCAACACTGATTTTCTCGGCTTCGGGATCAATGCTCAATACTTTGACTTCGAGTTCCTGTCCCTTTTGAAGCACTTCCGCCGGGTTCGTCACCTTTTTGGTCCAGGAAATGTCACTGACATGCAGGAGGCCGTCAATGCCTTCTTCGATCTGCACGAACGCGCCGTATTCGGTCATGTTGCGGACTACGCCCTTCACATTCGAGCCTATGGGGTATTTCTCGGAAAGCTGCCGCCACGGATTGGGCTGGGTCTGCTTGATGCCAAGCGCGATTTTCTCTTCCTGGGGATCGACGCTCAGGATCATCACGTCCACCTCGTCGTCCAATTGGAGCATTTCATTGGGATGGCGGACGCGCCGCGTCCAGCTCATCTCGGATACGTGGACCATGCCTTCAATGCCGGGTTCAATCTGCACGAACGCGCCGTAATCGGTCATGCTGACCACGCGTCCGCGCACCACGCTGCCCACCGGGTAGCGTTCGGCGGCGGAGCGCCAGGGATTCTCGGACTTCTGCTTGAGGCCCAGGCTGATGCGCTCGGTCTGCGGGTCGAAACTGAGCACCATGACTTCAATTTTCTGGCCCACTTGCACAATCTGTGAGGGGTGCTTGACACGGCCCCAGCTCATGTCGGTGACGTGCAGGAGGCCGTCAATGCCGCCCACATCCACAAACGCGCCGAAATCGGTGATGTTCTTGACTTCGCCGATCAGGATCGCGCCAATCTTGATATTGTCGAGGAGGCGCTGTTTTTCATCCGCGCGCAACTCTTCGAGGAGTTTCCGGCGGCTGACCACCACGTTTCTCCGGCGGCGGGTCAGCTTGATGATCTTCAGGTCCATCCGCTGCCCGATATATTTCTCGAGGTCGCCCGTGGGGCGGAAGGTCAACTGGCTGGCAGGCATGAAGGCATCAATGCCGATGTCCACTTTCAGGCCGCCTTTGACCCGGCGCGTAATGACACCGGATATGACCCCGTCTTCCTCGTACACTTTCTGAATATGTTCCCAGTTCTTGATCCGGTCCGCTTTTTGCTTCGACAACACCGGCATGCCGTTTTCATTTTCCGGCTCGTCAATGTAAAAATCGAACGCGGCCCCGACCACCAGCGCGGACGGTTCGGCGAATTCCGACAAATCCACCACGCCTTCGCTCTTGTAGCCGATGTCCACCAGCACGCGGTCTTCGCCAATTTCCACCACCGAGCCGCGCACCACTTCGCCTTCCTTAAAGTTCTGCACCGTCTGTTCGAGCAGGGTGGCCATGTCTTCCTTGGCAAGCTGCTCTTCGAGTTCCCGCTCCAGGTCATCCAGGAGGGAGTCTTGTGCCCCGGCTAAAGCCGAAGCGCCATGTTCCTTGTTAACCAGTTCTTCCTTCATACAAACACTATCTCCTTTGAAATGTGAGAGTTACCACGAAATGTGGCAGTCCGTGATCCTAACAAATAGCCAAGGAATGAGTCAAATTTTCGGGACCGCAAACGCTCGTGAAAGGCTGAAAACCCAAAAATGAATATGTTTTCACCCTTTTTTCAGATTAAGGAAAAGCGACGCCCGGTCTACCGTGTCCATTCTGTCTTTCAGGTCCAGTCCGAATTTTCTCTTGAACTTACCCTCGGCAATGGTACTATAAGCCAAGGAAATAGACCAAAGGCCGGGATTGGACCGTGATTAAAAAGTGATGATACAGAAGAGGGAGGTTGAAAATGACAGAGCAGGTGCATTTGCCGTACTGGGCATGGTGCTTGGGCGCTGCGGTGTTGTGTGTTCTGGCGGCACACGCCTATGCGGAGGAAACATCTTGCTTGACCCTCTCGCGGGAGATTCCGGGTTCCTGTTATGTGTCCGGCCAGAATCTCACGGTGAATATCACATTAACAAGTGCGTGTGCGCAGAACGTTCGGGCGATGGGGCTGGAAGAAACGCTGCCGGAGGGCTGGACCTTTGTCAGCGCGGACGGTGGCGATCTCAAACCCAGTGCTGGGTCCGGGGGGACGGTTAACTTTGTGTGGTTTATGATACCCGCGTTTCCGTACAGTTTTTCGTATGTGGTGAGCGTTCCCGTGGATCAATACGGGGGGCGGACGATTAGCGGCCGGGTTCTCTACCGCTTGAACGGGCCGGAACTGAGCACCGGCATCATCAACACCCCCGTCTGCAACGAAACCATCGAATGCATCATCCTTTTTCAACTGCTGGGCGATGCGGCAGTAACGATGGAGTGTGGTGATACGTATACCGACCCGGGCGCTACCGCGGAACATGAACCCCACGAAGGTTGTCCGGCGCTCAACCCCATTGTCACCGTCAATCCCGTGAATACCTCCGTGCCGGGAATATACACCATCACGTACAATGTGAGTGATGAGGCGGGCAATCAAGAACCTGAACTCACCCGTATGGTCACCGTCGTGG
>CAYXPO010000711.1:1220-2911 GCA_964466925.1 uncultured Nitrospirales bacterium | reverse complement strand
GCCGCCTTCAGCTCCTCGATGTAGGAGACGAAGAGGACCAGCGCCGCCAGCCCGATGAGGGCCCGCAGGCACCAGATCGTCCGGCGGTATGGAAGGGCCGCCATCGGGATCAACAGCACAAACAAGGCGGGCAAGGCGACGCCGATCAACGTGAGCAGTTCCCCCGGCAAATACCGCGTTTTTACATAGACGTCGGCAAGTTGATTCACCAGAATACTGAACAGTCCCAGGACAACGAACAAGACCCACAGCACGAAATACCATTGGCGAAAGGTGGTCACCCCCGTATTTTTCAGGGGTGGGCCGGAACGCCCCAGCACGTGCAGGGTCAAGACCGTCACGCATAGGCACAGGCACATGAAGACCACGGAAATGGACACATTGTGGCCGAGGGGAATTGCCCAGGATTCGTCAAAGCGGTTCATGAAGAAAAACGCCATCACGGCCGGGGCCAGAATCAGACAGCCGGTGAGCCCCAAAAGCCTCACCGAGGCCATTACGCCCGTCAGCCCCGCGATCCCGGCAATCATGAAGGTGGAATCAAATCCTTCCAGAAAGGCACACCCCACCCCCGCCGCACCGCAGACGAGGAATACGGCGGCGGAAAATACCGGTGTGCCCTTTGTCGCCCGGGCTGATGATACACGACCCATAAAAACTTCGCATGCCCGTTACAGGCGTTGGTTACCCTTTGCCCACGCCCAAATACATGATCCCCGCCGCTTCCACGGCGTTGCGTTGCCACATATTGCGGCCATCCACAATCGCGGTGACGCCGGCGGCGCGCCATTGCGAAAAGGCCGGCTGTAAAAAATGCGGGTGGGCCGTATTGCCCATCACCACATCCATCGGATCCCGGCCCGCCACGGCGGGTCTAAACCCGGCCGCCTGCAATTCTTCCTCCGTATATAATGGATCTTCAAGGGTGACATGGGCGCCGCGCTCCTGCAACACCTCGCGCAGCGGGTAGGCCGTGCTGAAGATGTCCACTTTCACGCTGGGCCGGAACGCGAGGCCCATGATGTGAACCCGTTTGCCGGAAACCGGACCCCACAGCCGGATCAAACGGTCCACGTTGCGCCGGGGTTGCTCGTCGTTGATTTGCCGGGCCGCGGTGGCCAGGCGTTGCGGTGCCTCCCGGCGCTCGCCGTCGCGAATCACGAAATAGGGATACACGGGCGTGCAGTGTCCGCCCACGCCCAGGCCCGGCAGCAGGAGACCCGATTCGCCATCGTTATTGGCGGCCGCCACCACCGTAAAGAAGTCTTCGCCGGTGGCCTCGCAATAAGCGGCCAGTTCATTCGCCAGCGCGATATTGACATCGCGGTACAACATGCCCGCGAGTTTCACCAATTCCGCGGCTTCCAGGGATCCCACATTGATGACGCGCGCGCCTAGGTACGTTCCATAAAACGCTTCGCCCGCGCGCGCGGAAGCCTCGTCAATTCCGCCCACCACCTTGGGGGTTTCCTGAAGCTTGGCGAACACATGCTTGGCTTTGACGCGCTCCGGGCTGAAGCACACCATAAAATCCTGGCCTGCCCGCATGCCGCTGTGTTGCTCCAACACGGGAACCAGCGCGCGGCGGGTGCCGCCCACCGCCACGGTGGTTTCATACGATACCAGGGCTCCCTTGCGCAGCCCCTTGCCCACCTCCTTCGAAGCGGCTTGCAGACTGTGATAATCAATAT
>CAYXPO010000711.1:0-1197 GCA_964466925.1 uncultured Nitrospirales bacterium | reverse complement strand
CGATGATCACCGCGGCGTCCGCCGTGGATGCGGCCTCGGCCGTATCCACGCTGGCATTCAGCCGCCCGGCGGCATGATTCCGCGCCACGTACTCATCCAGCAAGGGCTCGTCGTACGGAGATTGTCCGTTATTGACGGCGTCCACGATGTCCCGGTTAATGTCACAGACGGTCACCGCCGCGCCGCGGTCCGCCAACACGCATGCCAACGGCAGACCCATGCGCCCGCCGCCCACAACAATCACGTTCATTCGCGTTTGATCCTCCTTCGGTCAGGATGGCTTCACCGCCGCCGTCAACTGTTCACAAACATACGCTATTTGATCTTCCGTCAAATCCGGGAACATGGGCAGGGACAGCAGCCGTTGGGCGCAATATTCCGTGACAGGCAAGCGTCCTTCCGGCACATTGAGATGCCGGTAGGCTTTCTGCAAATGCAAGGGAACAGGATAATGCAATCCGGTACTGATACCCTTTTCCTTCAGTTCCGCCGCCACCCGGTCGCGCTCCTCCACCAGCACCACAAACAAATGCCAGACGGGCAGACACCCGTCACCCACGGCGGGCAGGGCGATGCCTTCCACGCCCGTCAACCGTTCGAGATACCGGGCCGCCGCCTTCCGGCGCGCCTCGTTCCATTCCGGCAGATGCCGCAGTTTCACGCGCAGGGCGGCCGCTTGCAGGGCATCGCACCGGCCATTGTAGCCTTCCAGATCGTGGTAATATTTCTGGGCCTGGCCATGGTCGCGGATTTTCCGGATGAGGGCCGCCAGCTTGGGGTCCTGGGTCAATACAGCGCCCGCTTCGCCACACGCGCCCAGGTTCTTGCCGGGATAAAACGACGTGGCGGCCATGACGCCCATAGACCCCGCTTTCCTTCCTTTATATTCGGCCAACTGCGATTGGGCCGCGTCTTCCACCACCCACAGGCCATGTTTTTGCGCGATGGACAAAATGGGGTCCATGTCGGCGGTTTGGCCATAGAGATGGACCGGGACAATCCCGCGGGTTTTTCCGGTGATGGCCGCTTCGATCTTCCCGGGGTCCAGGGTGTAGGTGCGGGAATCGATGTCCACCAACACCGGTTTTCCGCCCGCCTGCGAGATCGCCTCCGTGGTGGCGATAAACGTGTTCGCCACCTTGATGACCTCTTCGCACTGAAGCACCCCGATCGCCATGAAAATGAATCGCATGGCGT
>CAYXPO010000710.1:0-2919 GCA_964466925.1 uncultured Nitrospirales bacterium | reverse complement strand
GGGACGACGATCAGTCGATCTACGGCTGGAGGGGCGCGAGGGTGTAGGGTTGCTGGGGCAACTGGCCGCGCAGATTGTGCGGGCCTCCGGTTGCCGTGTGATTGGCTGCGATCCTATTTTGGGAAAACGCTCGCTGGCCCAACAACTCGGCGCGGAGGCTGTGTGCGCGCCCGGCGAACTGGCCGATACGGTGGCGGAATGGACCGGCGGCTATGGCGCGGACGCGGTGATTATTTGCGCGGCCTCGAAAGAGAGCGGCGTCACGAATCAGGCGCTGGATGCGTGCCGTCCCAAAGGGCGGGTGACCGTAGTGGGCGCGGTGGGCCTGGAATTGCAGCGGGAACCGCTCTATATGAAGGAACTCGACTTTTTCCTGTCGTGCTCGTATGGTCCGGGCCGCTACAACCCGAACTATGAGGAAAAAGGGCTCGATTATCCCATCGGGTATGTGCGCTGGACCGAAGGGCGTAACATGGCCGAGTTCCTCCGCCTGATCGCCGAACACAAAGTACAGGTCAAACCGCTGATATCCGTGGTGAAGCCGGTGGACGCAGCCCAGGCGGCGTACAGCGCCATTCTCGAGGGCCGTCCCGATGTGATCTCCGCGTTGATCCACTATGGCGATGTCTCCGGCACCTTGGCCGCGCCGAAACGCATATTCACGTTAAGAACCACGGGCACGGCCTCCGGCCAAATCGGAATGGCGGTGATTGGCGCGGGCGCGATTGCGCAGGCATTCCATTTTCCGAGCATCGCGAAACTGCCGGGCTGCCGTTTGGAAGCGGTGGCGGACCGTGTGAGCAGTGCCGCCAAGCAGGCCGCTGACAAATACGGGGCGCGTTATTGCACCACGGAATACCGCGATGTTCTTCAGGATGCAAGCGTGCAGGCGGTGGTGGTGGCGACCCGGCACAATCTGCACAAGGAAATCGCGCTGGCGGCCATCGAGGCGGGCAAGCATGTGTTTGTGGAGAAACCGCTGGCGTTGACCGTGGAAGACTGTGAAGAAATTTGCGCGGCGGTGGAGCGCACGGGGGTGCTGTTGACGGTGGGCTTCAACCGGCGCTTCTCGCCTTGGTCGCAACAGGCCAAAGAAGCACTAAAGCATATGCCGGGCGCAAAGATGATGCTGTATCGCTGCAATGCCGGACCGTTGCCGAAAGGGCACTGGGCCACCGATCCCGTGGAAGGCGGCGGACGCATCGTGGGCGAGGCCGTGCATTTCTTCGATTGGTGCTGCTGGATGCTGGACGCCGATCCGGTGTCCGTCATCGCGGACCGCGTGGATGCCGCCTCGGAAGCGGTGATTGCCGAAGACAACCTTTCAACCGTGCTGCGGTTTCCCGACGGTTCCCTCGCGACGGTCCTGTATTGTTGCGTGGGGCATCCCTCCCTCGCCAAGGAACGCATGGAAGTGTTCGGAGGCAACGGCGCGCTGGTGATAGACGACTATAAAGGGATTGAATTCGCCGGGCTGCCGGGCAAGAGTGTCCATGGCGCGCGGCAGGACAAGGGCATGTTCGGGTTGATGGAGAATTTTGTGAAGGCGGTTCGCGGCGAGGCGGAGTTGAGTGTCACCGCGCCGCACGGCCTGCGCGCCACCCGCATTGCACGGCAAGCCCTGAACAGCGCGCGCGCGGGAGCCGCCTTGTGAAAATCTGCCTGCTCAACGTGCTCCACGAACCTTTTGACAAGCGGGTGTTTCAAAAGGTGGCCCGGAGCCTGACGGCGGCAGGATATGAGGTGGTTTCGATTTGTCCGTGCGCCGGGCCGCCTCCGGAAGAAACGAACGGCGTTCGGTTTGTCGCGATTCCTCCTGCACAGAGCAAGAAACACCGGCTGGTTTCCGTGATACGCTTGATTCAATTGGGCCGGAAAGAACGCGCCGATGTCTATATGGGGCCGGAACCGGAGTCCTGGGTGGCGGCGCTGGTGTTGAAGGTGCTCACGGGCGCGCGGGCGGTGTTTGACATGCACGAGCATGCGCCCACGGAGTTTTCCAAATTTTTTCCCAAACCAATGCAGCCATTTCTAGAGTGGACAACCCGGCGCATGATGCGCATGTTCGCGCGGTTCACCGATCTGATAATCCTTACCCGTCAAAGTTTCGATTCGGAGTGGGCGGGGCTGCGCACGCCTCGTGCGTTGGTCATTAACACCAATCACCTTCAGGCGCCGTGCGCGGGCATCCCCGAAGCGCTTCGCCTCCGGTACGCGGACTGCCCCACCGTGATTCACCAGGGGCAGTTCGGCGAAGCGCGCGGTTCGTATCAACTGCTGGAAGCGGTGAAATTGGTGGTGAAGGAAATTCCGAATTTCCGCTGCATCCTGCTGGGCGAGTATGTGTCGGGAAATGAAGAGGCCTACCGGAAGACAGTAAACGAAGCGGGGCTTGCGGAAAACATCCATTTTCTGGGCACGGCCCGGTATGAAGACGTGCCCGCGCATATTGCCGTGGCGCGCGCCGGCTTGATTTTGTTCCAACCGGGCCTGCTGAATCATACCTTGGCCATGCCGCATAAATTGTTCGATTACATGCGGGAAATGAAACCGGTGATCGCCCCGGATTTTGCCCTGGAAGTCGCCCATATCGTCAAAGAGGCCGATTGCGGCATTCTCGTGGATGTGACCAGTCCGCAGGCCATTGCGGAGGCGATTCTGCGGCTGTTGCGGAACCCGGTGGAGGCGAAACGGCTCGGCGAAAACGGGCGGCGGCTGGTGGAAACGAAATACAACTGGCAGGCGGATGAAAAACGGTTGCTGGACGCCTTTGCCGCGTTGGAACGGCGGTAAATCATGTGCGGCATTGCGGGCATCGCGGGAAAGCGTGACGAAGCGCTGGTAAAGCGCATGACGGATTGCCTTGTCCACCGCGGCCCGGATGCCGAAGGGTTTTACGCTGATGATCTTGTGACTTTG
>CAYXPO010000709.1:0-2930 GCA_964466925.1 uncultured Nitrospirales bacterium | reverse complement strand
AAACAGGTTTAACAGAGGCGGCTGAATATGCAGATACCACACGCTTTCCCAGAGCCGTGTGCTCAAGACTTCCGGGTCCAGGAAGTGCATCACGCCGTCGAGCGTGGTCCGGTCAAACCGAACCCCGAGGGCGTAATAAAATCCGTGCGCCCCGGCGAACAGCAGCAGCAGCCAAGGGAGATGCCGCCAGGGATAGTGGAACGATTGGGATGGCGCCGATTCCGGCCCATCACTCATGCTTTTTCCTTTCCTTTGGCCCGCATCCGCGCAATCATCTCGCGCGCATGCCGCAGGGCCGATTCTATCTGGTCTTCGGTCAGGGAGACCTCCTTGACCATGTCTTCATCCAGATAATACAACAAACCCCGTGCCGGCGCATGCCCCGTGAGCGTACGCACCGCCGCCGCATACAGCAGCAACTGCCATTCATAGCGGGCATGGCGTTCCTCCCGGATAGGCCCCGTCTTATAGTCAATAATCGTGCCATCGGACAGCAGGACGTCCAGCGTGCCGTTCACCAGCGCATCGCCGACATTCAGCAGGAACGGCCATTCACGGCGCAGTCCGGAATCCGCCGCCAACCGGCTGTACAGGGTGTTGTTCCGGAACCGTTCCGCCGTGGCCCGCATGTCCGTCACTAGTCGTTCTTGGTCCGTCCGCCCGATCCCTGATTCCACCAACAGCGCCTGAAAATCCGGCGGGGACCCCACGGAGAAGTCCCACAATTCCAACATGCGGTGGAACAGACTTCCGCGTTGCATGGCAAAGACCGCGCCGCGCCGTTCCACCCGCGCCTCCGCATCCCCTTCCTCTTCTTCGTCAAAACCTTCCGCCATGGCATCCAGAATGGACGATATGGAAAACGTGTTCTGATTCGGAGCCACGGGGGACACCTTCGCCAGATGCCGCCGCACTTCTTCTTTCGTGCAGGTTTCCAGAGAGCGGGGGAGGGGCCGCGCCATGATGGGCGCTCCCATCGAACGCCGCACCACAGCCTGCCAGTGTTCCCCGCGAAGCACCGCGCCGTCCTTCTGTTCGAGCACGTTGAACACATTGTCCAATTCGTCAAACCAGCCGCCGGTTCCCGGATCGTTGTTTCCACACAACACCAGATAGTCGCGCGCGCGCGTCATGGCCACGTAAAGCGTGCGTGCGCTTTCTGCTTCCTCCTCTTCCCCAACCCGGTCCTTTATCGCGCTTCCAAGCGCGGGAGTGGCCGGTTTGCCTTCCTGATCCGTCACTTTCAACGCCATACCCAATTGCCGGTGCAGAAACAGAGCTTCCGAATTCCTGCCGTCCCTTTTTTCGGGGGTCAAGTCCGGCAGGAACACCACAGGAAACTCCAATCCTTTGGATTTGTGGATGCTCATCAGCGTTACCGCCCCCGCGCCTTCAGGCTGCATCACCGCCTCGCCTTCCCGGATATTCTGGCTCCCCAGTTCCTCGATGTACCGCACAAAGCCCCGCAAGGACGGAGGACGCTGGCGCGCGAAATTCTGGGCCAGATCAATCAACTTCCGCACGTTCGAGGCCCGCTGAACCGGTGGAAACTGCGTCAAGGCAACGGCCTCATACCCGGTGCATTCCAGCACCCGCCGCAAAAAATCGGGCAGCGGCAGATCCACCAAGGAGCGCAATTTCGCTATAATGCCGCGCGCCCGCTTCAATTCCGGAATTTGTGCAAACCCCGCCGGAACCTGTTCCGAATCAAACACACGGGCAAGCCTTCCCGCCTGGGTCAGACGCAGCACCGATTCATCAGACAATCCGCCGATGGGTCCCCGCAAGTACCCCAGCACCGCCGCACCGTCCCATGGTTCAATAATCACCTTGAGCACATTCAGCACGTCAATCACTTCCTGACGCTTGAAAAACCCCGTCCCGGACACGACCATATGGGGGATTCCCGCTTTCCGCAAAGCCTCCGCGTACATGTACACATTGGTCATTGCGCGAAACAGCAGCGTGATATCGCCGAACGTACAAGAACGCCACACCTTGTCTTCTTTGTCGTAAACGGAAAGGGGCGCACTTCCCCCGCATAACTCACTGATGCGTGCCGCGATGCGTTCCGCCTCCGCGCGCCGTGTTTCCCCCGCGTTCCATTTTTCCCCCTCCGGCGGACAGGTCAGCAGAAACTCGGCCCGCGGTTCGTTCAATGCCTCCCTGAACGCGGCCATGGGCGGGTACGGTTCCACGGCATCCAGCATCCCCGATTGCGTGAAGAAGTGGTTGATAAATGCAAGCACATCCGGCAACGACCGGAAATTACAATCAAGCGGAAGAATCGGATTCGCACGCTGACGTTCTTCTTGAAACACCTCCACTTCCGCCCCCCGGAAATAGTAGATGGATTGCTTGGCATCCCCCACAATAAACAATCCCGGCCCCCCATCCCGATCACACAACAGCCGTGCAATCTCCAACTGAAGGCCGTCCGTGTCCTGAAATTCGTCAACCAACAGGAATTTGATGTCCCGCGCAATCGCCGCGCATAGTTCCTCGTTCGCATGAAGCATCTGCAGCGTGCGATGGATTAAATCATCGAAATCAAACGCATTCACGCGCGCCTTGGCTTCCGTGAAGGCCGTCAGCACCGCCTGGAACGTGCGGTAAAAATCCACGGTCTGCCGCGCCGCCTGCAATTCCAAATCAGGATTCGGCTCGCTCTTGATCTGCTTAACACAAAATCCCTTGACCTTTTTCTGGAGTTCATCAAGATCGTCAAATGCGGAGTCGGATACCCAATTCTTCCGCACCGCCCTGCCCGGTTGCGGTTCCACCACACGTTCCAGCGCCGTTTCCACCGAGTCCGCGTTTTTACTGCATAAAATACTTTCCAGCGATTCCAACATGACGAGCCGCTTTACTTCCCGGGCATCGGCGGCATTCGTACACTTTCCGTCGAAACAATGCAGTTCTGTTATAAA
>CAYXPO010000708.1:0-2936 GCA_964466925.1 uncultured Nitrospirales bacterium | reverse complement strand
GGTATATACCGTTCCAGTTTCCGCCAACGGTTTGGCCTGCATCGGCCTGGAATGGATGGAACGGCGTTTTTTGCGCGCGGCAGCGGTTGAATTTGCGGACGAGGTCTCCATGCCTTCCATGAAAGATGCGCGGTTGGAATACTGGGATGGGGAATCGCCTTGGCAGGGGGAATGGAAACCGCTCGAAAGCGACATTACGGCGGACGGCCTGAAATGGGGGATCTCCTGGAGCGGTGCGAAGAGCCGGGGGCTTAAATCCGGTTCAGAAAAAATACGGTGGGTCTTCCCCAAACACAAACAGACCATCCGCGTGCGGGCATTATCAGCCTATACACGATCTTCGGTGCAACAAACCACTCTCCGTGTGGAATGGGAGAACCGTCCCGCGGACAAGCCGGTTCAGGTGGAACTCTACAACGGTGAATTTTCCGAAGGGCTGGAAAAATTCGTGCGCGGATGCAACCCTGCTGAAGCTTCGGCGCTTCGGATAAAGTATGCATTACCCGGACCCTGGAAGACAGACCGCACTGTGCTTCGCTTTGCCTCAGATACCGGCGTAAGTGTAGCCGTGGATGACGTTTTGGCGAATGGGGCGGTGTATGTGCCCAGTTTCGGACTTTATGTCACCACGGAACCGGCGCCCATGCCGTTGGCGGAATACAAGCAAAAGATCGCGGGAGAAAAAACCATTCTGGAACGCGTGCGCGAAATGCCGGACCAAACGTTCGCGCAGGCCCTGGAACATGTTCACAACCCGGTGCAGGATTTGGGTCCGATGATGATCTCGCTGGCCTGCGACAACCGGAAATTTGTGGCCGAACGTAATGGCGCGATCATTTTTGATCCCTATGACAACGTGGAGCAGCCGGTGCGGGATATTCCCAAGGAGTTTGCCCTGACCCCGCGCTTCGGTTCGGGGAAAAACGAACCTCTTAAACGCCGTCTGGACGGGGAATGGCTGCCGGCGCATGTCACCGAAATCGAAGAGAACGGCGTGTCATATACCCAGCGAACTTTTGTGGCTCCGGTGGGAAAAGAGGCGCTGCCGGAATCCAATGGGTGGCTGTACGATAAGGCGGTGTGCGTGGCGGAGTTCATCCTGAAAAACACCGGTGCGGAGGAAAAACAGGCGGACATTCGATTGGCCATAAACAATGCCGAAGTGACCCAAAGCAAGGATGGATTCAGTTTCAAAAAGGGAGATCGCCTCCTAGCCTTTGTTCCCGGCGCCGATGCTTCCTTGAAGAACGATAACAACGCCATAGTCCTGCAGCCAACCCTTCCGTCGGGCCAGGAAGCCCATTATGTGGTGCTGATTCCCGCATGGAGCGCGCAGGAAAATGAATTGTTTGCGTTGCGCGATGCGGCCACATTATTCGAGGACTTCTCGCGGTATTGGAAACAACTCCCGGCACACAACATGAATGTGAAAACACCGGACGAACTCCTCAACCGCGTCATTCTCGCTTCGCAAGTGCATTGCCTGCTCGCGGCGCGCAATGAAGAACGGGGCAAGCGCATTTCCGCGTTTATTTCCTCGGACCGCTACGGCCCGCTGGAAAGCGAAGCCAATTCGGTTATCCGCGGCATGGACCTGATGGGCAACACCGAGTTTGCCCGCCGCTCCCACGATTTCTTCATCCACCGCTACAATCCCGAAGGCTTCCTTACCACCGGCTACACCGTGATGGGCACGGGCTGGCATTTATGGACGCTTGCCGAGCATTACCGGCTGAACCATAATGAGGCGTGGCTACGGTCCGTCGCGCCGGAAGTGGGCCGTGTGTGCCAGTGGCTCGCCAATCAATGCGATAAGACACGGGCCTGCGATTCGCCCGCGTGGAAAATGCCGGAGTCGGGTTTGGTTCCGCCGGGCGTGGGCGCGGACTGGAACCGTTATGCTTACCGGTTTGCAGTGCAGGGACACTATTGCCTTGGGCTCCAGACCGCCGCACAGGCCCTGACGGACATCCAGCACGCCGGCGCGGATACGTTGCAACAAAGCGCATCTTCCTTTCATGCCGATTTATTGCGTTCGTTTGCCTGGAGTCAGCAGCGTACGCCTGTGTTGCAACTATCCAACGGCGTCTGGGTGCCGGGATATCCGGGGATGCTCTACTGCTATGGCCGCATCGAGGACATCATCCCCGGCGAGGACGGCAACCGCAGTTGGGCCTACGACGTCGAACTGGGCGCGCACCATTTGATCGCGCAGGGGCTGATGGAGGCCCATTCGCCCGAAGCCACGCGCATCATGGATCACATGGAGGACTTCTGGTTTCTCCATAGCGGCATGGGGGACTATCCCGAAGAAAAAAACACGGCGGACTGGTTTAATCTGGGCGGATTCGCCAAGGTGCAGCCCTATTATTGCCGCAATGTGGAAATTTATGCCTTGCGCGACGACGTCAAACCATTCATCCGCTCGTATTTCAATACCATTCCAACCCTGCTCAGCCTTGAAAATCTGTCGTTCTGGGAACATTTTCACAACACCGGCGGGTGGAACAAGACCCACGAAACCGGTTACTTCCTGGTGCAAACACGGTTGATGCTGGTGCAGGAACGCGGCAATGAACTCTGGCTGGCGCCCTTTGTGACCAACAACTGGCTCAAAGACGGGATGAACCTTTCCGTGCGCAATGCCCCGACCTTTTTCGGATCAGCGGGCTTTTCCATTGCCTCGCACGTTAATCAGGGATATATCGAAGCGGTCATCCAGGTGCCCACGCGGCGGAAACCGGATCAAATCGTGTTGCGCCTGCGTCACCCGGAAGGCAAGCCGGTTCGGAAGGTCAACATCCCGAATGCTGCGGGCATTGGAATTGATACCGCGAACGAATGTATCCGGTTCACCCCGGAGAAAGACGCAATAACCCTGCGGGCGGAATTTTGATTTGGTCAAGGGCGGTTACACAAACCGCTTCATATACTCG
>CAYXPO010000707.1:0-2959 GCA_964466925.1 uncultured Nitrospirales bacterium | reverse complement strand
TTTCGCGCCGGGGACGAGCACCGCGCCGATCACGAGGTCGGCTTGGGTGACTTCCTCGGCGATGGTGGCGTGGTTGGACATGACGGTGGTGACGCGGCCGCCCATGATGTCGTGCAGGTAGCGCAGGCGCGCGGGATTGATGTCAAGGACGGTGACATGCGCACCCATGCCGACGGCGATGTAGCAGGCGTTGCTGCCGGAGACGCCCGCGCCGAGAATGACGACTTTGGCGGGCTTCACACCGGATACGCCGCCGAGCAGGATGCCGACACCGCCGGACGGCGCTTCCAGGCATTGCGCGCCTTTCTGCACGGAGAGGCGTCCCGCGACTTCACTCATGGGGGTGAGCAGGGGCAACGAGCCGTCGGCAAGCTGGATGGTTTCGTAGGCGACGCCGGTAACCCGCTTTTCGAGCAGCTTCCGGGTGAGCGATTCACTGGAGGCGAGGTGGAGATAGGTGTAAAGGATGAGTCCGGGACGCATATAGGTGAATTCGGGATCGACGGGTTCTTTGACCTTGACGATCATGTCCGCGCGCTTCCAAACTTCCTTGGCGCTCTTGATGAGCGTGGCGCCCGCGGCGGCATAGGCGGCATCGGGGATGCCGCTTCCCACGCCCGCACTCTTTTCCACCAGAACGGTATGTCCATGGGCTACAAAGGCCGCCACGCCGGAGGGGACCATGGCCACACGCGCTTCACCGGGTTTGATTTCTTTGGGGACGCCGATAATCATACTTCAATTCCTTTCCAACGCTGCCAGAGTTGAGTTCAAGCTTGAAACGCTATTCTACACCTATGCCGGGGCGATGTGAAACTGCGGGCGCGGGGAAACGATATCAAGGACACAAACGACATAAAGGACCAGAAAGGACAAAAGAAGTTGGGGGTCCTGGACAGATTTCAAAAAATGGTTTAGAGACGATGGGTTTCCCTGTTTTCGGGTGGTTCATGGTATGCTGTAGGCAGTGGTGATGTGCCGTGCAGCGGTGACAAACAAGGAATCTGTTTTGAACATGAAGTCTTGCAAAAGCAGTCCATGGGCCATGGTGCTGTGTCTTCTGGGCTTTGTCTCGGTGGCGGCGGGGGCAACCTATGATAACGGTACATTGAACGGGACGTTCTATGTCCACGATCTATTTGCCCTGCTCGACGGGACGGGCCACACGGCGCGGGGGGTGCGCACGTTTACTGGGGAGGGACGGGTGACGGCCTTGACCACCTATGCCTCGGTTACACCGTTAAACTATGAAGTAAAGGCTTCCGGGGCGTTCCGGATGTATAAGACGGGATTTGACGCGGGACTGGCGGGAAGTGTGGGGTTTGGCGGGGGGTGCGCGGTTTTTTCGCCGTTGTATGAAGCAGGGAAGCATCCCATGATTGAGACGGGCTGCGCGGCATGGCAACTGTCGGTAAAACAGGGTTCGGGTTACCGGAATGATGATTTCATGGGGGGGTACAGCTACCACGCGCTGGCCTATTATGGGAAACGCTGGTGGACAATGTTCGGAGCGGCGGAGGCGGACGGGGAGGGCCGGGTGTTGTTGCTGCGGACGGGCACGCCGGTTCTGGGCTATTCCTATCAGGTGTCGGGCACGGGACAGACGGACATCAACGAGGATGGAGCGAATTATGCAACCCTTACGGCGGAGGGCGATGTATTGTTCCGGACGCTTTCGTATGGGCTGCGGGAGGACCCGTTGTATTTGTCGGGGTATGAAGGATTGGCGGTATGCGTGCGGCGGAATAAAACTTCGGCCGGTTTCCCAATAGGGAATTTCCGGGGCACCTACCGGGTGCATGAGGTGCGCATAGGCCCCAATGGCGCAAACACGGCGTCTTCCGGTCAGATTACGGCGGGGGGCAACGGCCAGTTTTTCGGAACGCTGGGCGGAAAGGCGTATGAAGATCAACTCACGCTGGAGAAAAGCGGGGTGTTCCATTTGAAGGGGGATTCGGGGCCGGTGGGGACGATTGGCGCGGAGGGGGATTTCGCGGTGTTGACGCTGGAAAACGGGGTAATGACGGGCACGTCGGGGTCGGCATGGATGCAAATTTGGACGCGGACGGCGGGCGGCGCGGGAACAGACGTGGATACGGATGGGGATGGACTGACGGACGTCGAGGAGCATAACCGGGGCACCGATCCGAATGATCCCGATACGGACAATGACGGCTTGCTGGACGGGGCGGATGGGCGTCCGCTCCAGGCGGACAATGTATTTACCGCCACGTTGAACCAGGAAGAAATCACGATAACCGAGGGTGATCCCGCGCCGGACGGAATAGAGTTAACCCTTGAATCCAATGATTTCCCTTTCTTCAATTGGAGCATAGCCTCGGATTCGACATGGCTGGGGATAACGCCGCGCAGCGGAAAGGGGGATGCCGTACTCGCGGTGACGATCAATTCCTCCGGGCTCAACGCGAAAAACAGCCCCTATGTGGGCATGCTGACCATCACCGCGCCAAATATGAAAACCACGCCGCCGGTGGCGGTGACGGTATTTGTGCTGCCGAAGCCGGTGCCCATCGAACTATCGGAAAATTCGATGAGTTTTATGGCGGTGGAAGGGGCGCCCGGGCCTTCATCAAAGAGCGTGGCGCTGTCGAGTCCGGCAAGTACGTCATTTTCCTGGAAGGCCACCCCGAAAACCGGTTGGCTGACCGTAACACCGGCATCGGGCACCGGCCCGAAATCCGTGGCGATTGGCGTGAATGTCACAGGGCTCGCATCGGCGGGATCACCGTATCAAGGGACCGTGGAGTTTGTCGCCGGGGTGGCGGGTTCCCCGGTGACCTCGTTGATAGTGAATCTGACCGTCTTTCCGCCGCGGGGTCCGGGGCAATCGTTTGCACTGGACGCCTCCGGGGCGGCGCAGTCGGAACCGGCGGCGGGCTACAGCACGCTCCGGCAAGTGTATGCGGCGGCATGGGCAAGCAACTCACGGGTATACGCG
>CAYXPO010000706.1:0-2972 GCA_964466925.1 uncultured Nitrospirales bacterium | reverse complement strand
CGCTGGAGGTTTTTTGGCGGAATTTGTGCGCGGGCCGCTCGGGCATCCGCGCCATTACGCACTTCAGCACGGAAAAGATCGCCTCGAAGATTGGGGGCGTGGCGGAGGATGTGACGCCGTCGGGAATGGGCCCGAAAGACGTCCGGCGGCAAAGCCGGTTCACGTTGTTCGCCATGGAAGCGGCGGATCAGGCGTGGCGGCATTCGGGGCTTGATCTATCAAAGGAAGACCCGTTCCGCTGCGGGGTGTATTACGGCACGGGCATTGGCGGGATAGACCATATCGAGGAAAACACGGTAAAGAATCATCTTGAGGGTCCCCGCCGCATCTCGCCGTTCATGATGCCGCAGGCATTGTCGAATATGGCGGCGGGCGTAACGGCGATCCGGCTGGGGTTGAAAGGCCCGAATCTGGCGATTGTCACGGCGTGTTCGTCCGGTGCGCATTGCATTGGCGCGGCGGCGGACGCGATCCGGCTGGGCAAGGCGGAGGTGATGCTGGCGGGGGGCGTGGAAACCCCGGTGATTCCCTTTGGCTTGGCGGCCTTTAGCGCGATGCGGGCGCTCTCGACCCGCAATGAGGAACCCGAACGGGCGAGCCGTCCCTTTGACAAGGATCGGGACGGGTTTGTGATGGGGGAAGGGGCCGGGGTGCTGGTATTGGAGTCCGAGGCGCATGCACGCGCGCGGGGCGCGGAAATTTTGGCCGAGATGGCCGGTTCCGGGGAATCCTGTGACGCTTATCACGTAACGGCGCCGGACCCGGAAGGGACCGGGCCCGCGGCGGCGATGCAGGCGGCCCTGGCGCAGGCGAAGCTGAATCCGGAGGATATTGGCTACTACAACGCACACGGCACGAGCACAAAATTGAATGATGCGGGGGAAACGCGGAGCCTGCGGTTGGTGTTTGGGGAGGCGATGCCGCTGGTCAGTTCCACGAAATCAATGATAGGCCACTTATTGGGGGCGGCGGGGGCGGTGGAGGCGATAGTGAGCGTACTGACGATTCAGCAGGGCGTAATTGCGCCCAACATCAACTATGAAACGCCCGATCCCGAATGCCTGGTGAATCTGGTGGCGAATGAGGCGCGCGAGGCGCGTGTTGACGCGGTGATGTCGAATTCGCTGGGATTTGGGGGGCACAACGCATCATTGATATTTCGGCGTTATGTGTGAGCAGGGCACACGGGAGGACGAACTTCGGGGACTGGCTTCCCGTTTGGGGCTGGAAATTCATGATCTTGGACTGTTGGACCGCGCCTTGACTCATTCGTCGGCTTCGGCGGAATGGCCCCACCCCCTGCCGGACTACGAGTCGCTGGAATTTCTCGGGGATGCGGTGCTGGGGTTGGCGGTGGGACACGATTTGTTTGAAAAATTCCCGGAACGCACCCCGGGGGAATACAGCCGTATGCGCGCCGGGTTGGTCAACCGCCGGTCCGTGGCCCGGGTGGCGGGGGAACTGGGCATTGCGCGGGTCATCCGGCTGGGCCGGGGCGAGGAATCGTCCGGGGGCCGGCAGCGGACCTCGTTGATTGCGGATTGCCTGGAGGCGCTGATAGCGGCGGTGTATCTGGACCAAGGATGGGAGGTGGCGCGCGCATTTGTGGTGCGGGTGTTTGCGCATGAACTCGAACGCGCCCATGAACTGGACCGGGTGTGGGATTTCAAATCACGGTTACAGGACTACTGTCAGGCCAATCATATTCCGTTGCCGCATTTCGAAGTGGTGTGTTCGGAGGGACCGGACCACAAGAAAGAATTCGAGGTGGAGGTGACGATTCAAGGAAAGGCCCTCGGCCGGGGACGGGGCAGCACGAAAAAAGAAGCGGAGCAGAATGCGGCGGGGGCCGCGCTGAATCAGATCGAGGCAACCGGAGACTAAGCGTGCCGGATATTCCCGTTTTTCAACCTTCTGGTTTTCGCGGCAAGTTGTTCTTTTTGGGGCGCATACGGTATACTAACATTCGCAAACTGCGGCATTGTGGCTGAGAACACGGCCTTTTCCCAGGTAGAGTCAGTATTTCACCGAATCTGTGCAGTTCGGGCGTTCGCCCAAGCTTCAGCAAGGAACTGAATTCATGCGGAATCATAAAGGATTCACCCTAATCGAATTACTGGTCGTCATTGCCATCATCGGCATTCTTGCGGCCATTTTGTTGCCGGCGCTGGCGCGCGCCCGCGAGGCGGCGCGGCGGTCCAGTTGCCAAAACAACCTGAAGGAGTGGGGTCTGGTCTTCAAGATGTACGCCAATGAAGACCGGCGGCAGTGTTTTCCGCAAGCCTGCTTGAAGTACATGGAGGCGTTCAATTGCGAAACCTACCCGTTTGAATCGGACGGGGAACAGCTCGTGGCGGCGGCGGCGCCGCTGGCCACCTCGATTTATCCCGAATATCTGACCGATCCCAATATCATGTTCTGCCCTTCGGATCCCGTTCACAAAGCGGGGGATCATGTTAATCCCGCCACCAACCAAACAGATTTGAACATCCCCTGCGTGGCGCGTGAGCGGGGCATGCAATTGCTGGATGCCAGCTATTACTATCTTGGATGGGTGTTTGACATCGGCGATGACAGTGATCCGCAATGTGACCTGTCCGTGGTCTTCCCCGGGGCGCAAGAGGAAGGCCCCGCCCAACTTGTGCAGGGGTTTCTGTCGGTGCTGAAGCCGCTGTTATTCCAGAAGGATGACAGTTACGTGGACAAGGACATTGAAATCACGGAGGAGGTGGCGGAACCCACCGGCTATGAGCCTTTGGGCAATGGGCATGGAAATATCATTTACAGGATTCGCGAGGGGATTGAACGGTTTCTCATCACCGACATAAACAATCCGGCGGCCACCGCCAAGGCCCAAAGTGATTTGTGGATTATGATGGACAAACTCTCCGTGGAACCCAGCCGGTACAACCATATCCCCGGCGGGGCCAATGTATTGCACATGGATGGTCATGTGCAGTTTTTCCGCTATC
>CAYXPO010000705.1:0-2975 GCA_964466925.1 uncultured Nitrospirales bacterium | reverse complement strand
CAGCCCATTGCGGCACCGACCAAAGCGCCGTACGATGTGAGTGTCGCGGGCTGCGGCCTGATCGAGGCCAGCTCGGAAAACATCTCGGTCGGCGCCGTGGTGCCGGGCGTGGTGAGCGAAGTGCTGGTGAGCGTGGGCAGCCAGGTAAATGCGGGCGATCCCCTGTTCAAGCTGGATGACCGCTCGCTTCAGGCCGAACTGGCCGTGCGCCGGACCGCCCTCCAGGTGGCCCAGATGCAATTGGCGCGGTTGCAAAGCCAGCCGCGGCCCGAAGACATCCCGCCCGCCGAAGCGCGCGTGAAGGAAGCGGACGCCTCGCTGGCCGACCTGAAAAACCAGCTTGCCATGCGCGAAAGCGTCACCGACCGCCGGGCCATCAGCGAACAGGAACTGCAACAGGCGCGATACGCCGTCACGGCGGGCGAGGCCAAGTATAAAGAAGCCCTCGCCGAACTCAACCGCCTGAAATCCGGCGCGTGGAAACAGGATATTGAAGTGTCGCAGGCCGAAGTACTGGCGGCGGAAGCGCAGGCGCAGGCGGTCGAGGCGGAAATCGAGCGGCTCACCGTGCGCGCGCCAATCTCGGGCCAGGTGCTGCAAGTGAAAATCCGCGTGGGGGAATATGCCCAGGTGGGCCCGCTCGCCACCCCGCTCATGCTGCTCGGCAATGTGGACACCCTGCACGTGCGGGTGGACATTGATGAGAACGAAGCCTGGCGTGTGCAGCAGGGCGCGCCCGCCGTGGCCTACGCGCGCGGCAACCGCAACATCCAGACCAACATGGAATTTGTGCGGTTTGAACCCTATGTGGTCCCCAAACACTCGCTTACCGGCGACAGCGCGGAACGCGTGGACACCCGCGTCCTGCAAGTAGTCTACAGCTTCAAACGCGAGGAGTTGCCCCTGTTCGTCGGACAACAGATGGACGTCTTCATCAAAGCGTTGCCGCTGCCTCTGGATAAAGCGCCCGTGGTGGCCGAAAAAGGTCCCGCATTATGACGTTCACACGAGGCGCGGCAACCGCGCTGCTTCTGCTGATGGCGGGATGCGCGGTGGGCCCCAATTATCACAAGCCCGCCGTCAAAGTGCCTGAAAAATGGAGCGGGTCTTCGCAAGACGGGGATACCGCCTATCTCACCCGGTGGTGGACCACCTTGAAGGACCCGGTGCTGGACGCGTTGGTCCAGCGCGCCGCCGCCGCCAATCTGGACATTCAAATCGCTGAAGCACGGGTGCTCGAAGCGCGCGCCGCGCGCGGCTGGACCCTCGCCGATTTCCTGCCCATGGCCAACGTCTCCGGGAAATACGCCCACACCCAGATTCGGAAACCCACCCCCTCCGGCACCAGCGGCGGTATCGTCAGCACGCTCATCGGCGCGGTCTTTGTGGGCAACAAGCCCAATGTCAAGCGCCAGATTGATCTGTTTCAGACCGGTTTTGACGCTTCGTGGGAGATTGACGTGTTCGGCGGAAAGCGCCGCGCCGCGGAGGCCGCCAAGGCCGATCTGGAAGCCGCGCAAACCAGCCGCGACGATGTGCTGGTGTCGTTGCTGGCGGAAGTGGCCCGCGATTATCTTGAACTGCGCGGGGCGCAAGGCCGTCTGGAAATTGCGCAATCCAATCTGCGCGGCCAGGAAGACACCCTGCAGCTTACCCGCACCCGGTATAACGCCGGGCTGGTGAGTGAACTCGATGTAAAGCGCGCGGAAGCCCAGCTCGAAACCACGCATTCCCAAATGCCCAGCTTGGAAACCGCATTGCAAAAATCCGTTCATCACCTGAGTATTTTGCTTGGCCAGGAACCCAACGCCCTCGCGGAAGAACTGCTGAAGCCCGCGCCCCTGCCGCTCGCGCCGCCCGAAATTCCCGCCGGGTTGCCGTCGGAACTATTGCAGCGCCGCCCGGACATCCGTGTGGCCGAACGCCAAATGGCCGCCGCCACCGCGCGTATTGGCGAGGCCACCTCCGATTGGTTCCCGAAGTTTTCCCTGACCGGCGCGCTGGGCGCGGAAAGCGGCACGTTCAACGCCCTGGCCCACGGCGCGAACCGCGTGTGGTCCTTCGGGCCCACGGTGGACTGGGGCATCCTCAATGCGCCCCGCATCTGGAGCAATGTGAAGATTCAAAACGCGCGGCAGGAACAAGCCTTGCATCAGTATCAAAAAGTGGTGCTGGGCGCGCTGGAGGAGACCGAAAACGCGCTGGTGGCCTATTCCAACGAGCAACGGCGGTATCAATCGCTGCAAAATGCCACGGAAGCCAGCCGCCGGGCCGTGAGCATGGCCAACGAGTTGTATACCAAGGGGCTGGTGGACTTCCTGAATGTCCTGGACGGCCAGCGTTCACTTTATGAAGCGGAAGACCAGCTCATGCAAAGCCGCACCACCGTGCTCACCAACCTGGTCGCCCTCTATAAGGTGCTGGGCGGCGGTTGGGACAGCTTCCCGATGCAAAACAAACCCGCCAAGGCCGGTGAAAAGAAAAGCTGATCCTTCCTGGAAAAGAACTGCGCTCTCCCGCATAATAGCGGTTTGCGTTCCTCTGTTTTTTAATCGCCAACGTTGTCCGGGAGCCTGTGCCGGATCAGTGGAGTCCAAGTGTGACCCAGGATATCAATGCTACCCCTTGTTCGATTCCCCGTGTATTAACCATTGCCGGAAGTGATTCCGGCGGGGGCGCGGGGATTGAAGCCGATCTGAAAACCATGGCCGCGCTGGGATGTTACGGCATGGCGGCGATCACGTCGGTCACCGCGCAAAACACCCTGGGGGTGTCCGGCATCTATGATGTTCATCCCGACGGGGTATTTCGGCAAATAGACATGGTGTTGAGCGATATCGGCGCGGATGCCGCCAAAACCGGAATGCTGTCCAGCGCGGACATCATCGCCGCCGTGGCGCAGGCCCTGATGCGGCATCCGGTGGAAAAACTGGTGGTGGACCCGGTGATGGTGGCGAAGAGCGGCGACGCCCTGC
>CAYXPO010000704.1:0-2977 GCA_964466925.1 uncultured Nitrospirales bacterium | reverse complement strand
CATCGCGCCGCAGGCCATTCACCACCGATTGCGGCAGGAAACCAAGCTCCGAAACATTCACCTCGACCGAATCACACTGATAGGGTGTGTTGCCGGTTTTTGACAACTGCCGGGCGATGGTGTCCCGCGCCACCTCCGGCTTTTCCGCGGGCAGTTTCGCATGGGCCATTGAAACAGACGCGCAAACGCCCTCTTCATCCTGTGCCAACAGGGTTAGGGCCTCTCCCGCTCGGCTTAACGACAACGAAACGGAGATACGCCGTTCCATGCGGCTTTTGTTAAGCTGCGTCAGAAACACGTGGTCATGATTCCGGTATAGAACGGTGCCGGGAATGATTCCCTCCGGCTTGTCCGGCACGAGCGTATGGCCTGTGGCGGCATTGACCGTGGTGCCCTGTAATTCCCCCTGCGCATTCAAAAAGCAGATGCCATCGCCGGAATGCAATACGGCCTTCGTATCCAGCGTGATTTTATTGCCTTGGACTTTGCGTACGGGGCCAAGCAGTTCGCCCATCATTTTCGGGGTGTCCAGCGCTCCGATCTTTCCCTTGCGCCCATGCAGGAAATAATCGGAATACCCGCGATGAAAGGTTTTGGCGATGTCGGGCGTAAAACCAACGTGGGAGGTGCCGGACGAACTTCTATGGCGGCCGGTTTTTTCAAACAGTGCATCCAGTTTCGCACGGTACCAGGCCGTGGAATTGGCCACATACGCCTTGTCCTTAAGACGGCCCTCGATCTTGAAGGACGTGATGCCCGCCGCCATCAATTCTTCAAGATTTTCCGAGTGACTTAGATCGCGCAGGGAGAGCAGATGTTTGCCGCGTTGCAGCACCTGGCCGTTCGCATCCACCAGCGAATACCGCTTCCGGCAGGGCTGTGCGCACTGCCCCCGGTTCCCGCTGCGCCCGCCAATCGCATAACTCAGGTAACATTGCCCGCTGTAACACACGCACAACGCCCCATGAATGAAGCACTCCAACTCGATATGCTTTGTGGCCTTTCGGATCGCGCGGATTTGGCGCAAATCGAGTTCACGGGCAAGAATCGCGCGTTGAAATCCCACCGCTTCCAGAAACGCCACCTTTTCCGGCGTGTTATTGTGCATTTGTGTGCTGGCGATGAGCGGCAGCGGCGGCAACTCCACCTCCAACAGGCCCGTATCCTGGATAATCAACCCGTCCACCCCAATCTCGTGGAGTTGCCAGGCCAGCGTTTTTGCCAACGGGATTTCCTCATCCCGCAGCAGCGTATTGATCGTCACATAGACCCGTGCCCAATAGACATGCGCCTCGCGCACCAGCGCCGCGATATCGTCCAGCGCATTGCCGGCATTCTCCCGGGCCCCAAAACGGTTCGCGCCCACATATACCGCGTCCGCCCCGCAGAGAATCGCCGCCCGCCCGCACTCCGCGTCCCGCGCCGGCGCCAGCAACTCAATTTGATTCCTCTCCAGAATATTCTGTCTCTTCATCGTTCTATAGCCATTTCTTATCCGCGTAAATCCGTTCAATCCGTGTCATCCGCGTTCTATTTTGGGCGGCACGGTGGGTGCCGCAAAGCGAAACCCACTGATCACCTTTCTCTCCACCAAATCCGGAAATATCTTATTCACCAGAATCGGCGTCAACGGTCCCGCATCCGAATCCGGGCCAAACCACACCAACTCCACAATCTCCGACGACGCCACCGGCACCCCCTCCAATCCCCCCTGATACAACTCGATCCGTACCGTTTTATACTCATTCGGGTCCGGCGTCGCCGCCCGATCCTCGTAACTCCCCAGAAACACCACGTCCGTCGCCGTCACCTCACCCAACTCCTCCCGAAGTTCCCGCGCCAGACACTCCAACGCCGATTCCCCCGCCTCCAGCGTCCCCCCCGGCAAAATCAGCTTCCCCGACAACGTATTCTTCCGGCAAAGCAGAATACGCCCCTCCCGCATTACCAATAATCCAATCTTATGATAATCCGCCATACAGGATATCCTATTCGTTTCCCGCCTCCAAGAGTACCCGATTGCCACCCCCTGCGCAATCTGTGGCCCCTATCGAAAGAAGCCAGGTGTACCCCTGCGCCTCTTTTCGGCTCGCTGCGCTGGACACTTCGGGGCGGGAGGGATATTCTGGAAGTGCGCAAAAGCAATAATCCGGGAAAGACAAAGTCTCCGAAGTACCGCTGGAGACGCACAGGGAAGTTGCATCCGAGGCGGGAGCCGCATATGATGTAAGTGGCCGTTTCGGCGTGCTTTAGGAAGGCGGGAAACCGCCTGGAAAAGGTAAAGGAAAATAGGGAATAAAAACCGTTGCATTTTCATTCTAATATAGAGTAAGATTAGAGTACGGTATTTTGGGATTGTGCATTTCTTGCGGGTGCATGGATTTCAGAACGCTGTTTATATGGAATAATGCAGGTGTATGTAAGGCAGAAATTATTTCGTAGAGGAAAGCGGTGCAGGAAGAGACAGTGGTCTCATATCAACGCTAAGGAGTGAACTACAATGAGCAAGGGAATTTTTAATCGTCCAACCAGTGGTTTCGCCGGGTATTTCTGGCTGCCGGCAATCGTCCTGTTGGCCTTGTGCCTCGGCTGGGTTTCCACGCCCGCGGAAGCACAGTCGCAGACGTGGTCGCGGACGCAGGTGATGCAGAACAGCAAAATGGAGAAGGCGGTGGCCTTCGGCGATTTGGATGGCGACGGCGACTTGGACATGGCCATGGGCTATCAGACCGTGGAATGGGCCACAAACTGGTATAGCGGGGTGACGTCGCAATTTGCGATACGGTTTTTTAAGAACAACGGCAATCAAGCGGCATGGACGGAATTCCCGAACAGCCCCTATTATTGGACGACGGATGCGTGGGCTGATTCCACCCAATACGCTTCGTTCAACAAGATAGATGTTTTTTCGGATATCAAGATAGCCAATATTGATGGAGCGGGGGATAATGATGTGGTGTTTAGCACGCATGTGGAA
>CAYXPO010000703.1:0-2993 GCA_964466925.1 uncultured Nitrospirales bacterium | reverse complement strand
GCAATCCGAAGAAATCGGACTGCAAGTGCTCTCCGGCATGCCCGCGGGCGGCCTGACCGCGCTCACCCTGCTTGTGATGGGCCTCGGCACCACCGGCGTTGTGCTGGGCAAACGGAGGAAATCCTGAGTGTCAAGAGACAACGGCACACGCTGAAAAACGGAATGATTTACGCACAACAGGGCAACACATAACGTTGCCCTGTTGTTTGCATTAAACGGCCCAAAGGCCTGCCGCCGGAGTTGTTGGAGTTTTTTATGTGCCGGATGTTTTTTGGTGCGGGTTTTTCAGGAAATAGAAAAAGCCGTCCTCGGCGCTGATGAGCAGATCGGGAATGGAATCGTTGTCCCAGTCCACGATGGTTGGGCAGGTATCGTGACCGGCGAGTTTCAGTGAATCCACCGGGCCTTCGTTTTTAAATTTCGCGGGGCATTCCCCTTCGCCAATGTTGCGCAGGAAATCAATGTTTTTCCCATCGAGCAGCAGGTCCACTTTTCCGTCAAGGTCCCAGTCGGCAAAGGTGAATTTGCGGCGTCCGCTCTTGCCCGCCATTTTCTCGTTCAGCCGCAGTGGATTGCCGTGTTCATCCTGAAAGATGCGCCGGCCGGGAAGAAGGGCAAGACCATGTTCCGTCTTCACCCGCTCGAAGAACGCAAGGTATCCCTCGGTGTCCAGCATGACCAGATCGTTCAAGGCGTCCCGGTTCCAGTCAATGACCGCGGGCGTGGTGCGCCATTGGGTGACCAGTTGTTTGCCCTTCGGCGTCCACCAACACCATGCCGGTTTTGGGGTGGGGCCCTCCCATTCAACCTCAATGGGGCGGGCCTTTTCCAGCGCGGGGGCTTTCTCCGTGCCGCCGTTGCGGTACCACAGCACCTCGCCCCAAATGCTGTTTATGACAATATCCTTTAATCCGTCGTGGTCCCAATCCGCCACGTTGCAGACCGTATACCCCCACTTTGCTTCCGCGGGACCCTGGATGGAGCCGTTGGGGCCTGCTTGAATACGAATCACCTCGCCTCCGGCTTCAAGATGAACCGGCGCGGCCCAGCGTGGCTGTGCGCCGCCGCCAAGGTTTTCCACGAAGTTCAAATAGCCCGCCGTATCCCCCGCGATGAGATCGCTGTCGCCATCATTGTCCCAATCCACGCTGAACGGCGTGGGCAACACGCCCGCCTTCACGAATTCCGCGCGTTGCTTGAAAAACACCGGAGGCAGGAAATCCGGCAGGCCGTCCGCCACCTCGCCGGTGTTCTTCAAGAACGCCACCCGCCCATCTTCCTGCGCGACGATCAAATCGGCATGACCGTCTTTGTCCCAATCGAACGCGGCGACCTGAAGCATTTCGAGTTCCATGTGAAGAACTTCGCCCTGATGTGTCAGGTGGCGTCCCTCGGCATAACGTGGTTCGCGGCGCGTGCCGGTGTTGGCGAAATAGGTGAGCTTGTCCAGAAATTCTCCGCAGACCAGATCGAGATCGCCGTCTCCGTCAAAATCCTCAAAACACGGCGAAGGCGTTCCAAAGACGTCTATGGGTTTTCCGCCCGCTTCCACCTTGACGGCGGATTCATAGTCCGGTGCGTCGTTCGTACCCTTGTTTCGTGCCACATAGACATAGCCGTGCAGCGGCCCGTGCGTCCATTCGCCCTTTTCATTGAAGGCGTTGTCCCATCCATAGTCCCGCCAATCGCTGATGCCCAGGATCAGATCGGTGGTCCCGTCGCCGTCGTAATCGCAGAACCGCCGCTGGTTGTCGCGCGAGGCGAAAATGTCCTCCTTAAAAGGAATGGGCTGTGGATTGCCAAAGTGTGTGTTCGCGAAGTCCGGGTAGATGTTTTGGGAATCCGCCAGCAGCCATTTCCCCTCCACATACGAACACGACAGGTTGCGCTTGGCCTCATCGAGCCTGCGCCCCGGCGAAAACACCGCCAGTGGATCCTTTTGCGGAGACTCCCGGGTGAACAAATAGATTCCATTCGACGGCACGCCGGAAGACGCCACGAGCAGCGAAACCCGCCCTTGGCCCTCATAGTCCACCGGAAAGGCATGCCCCCACAGCCCTACGCCGAGATCCACCACCAGCCCGTCATTGTTGTACCGGAGCTTTTCCAGCAAGGAAGGTTTCTCCTCCGCGCCCGCTCCGGGAACAACGGCGAGCAGCGCCAAGCAACTTGCCCATACCTGTTTGTGCACCGGCTTATCCTTTCGCACCGGTAGTTTTCGTTATCGCTTGAAATGAATAGAACGACGCGTTTCGGAGGATGAAACGAAGCTTAATCGTGGCGGGAGCCTCCGGCAATATGGAGGTTGATTTCCAGCGCACGGGCTGGTTTGTGCTGTCACCGGAAAGGGGCACACAGTCATCCCGGCCATACCCGGGGAGAACGGCGTCTTTTTCGTCGAGAATTTCCGCTTGGAGAAGGCCATTGGGGGCGGCATAGTTCACGGAAAGCGTTCCATGCGGATTCGGCATGGATTTTGTGGTGACGCTCCCGGGTTCCGCGCCCGCATCAAGAGAGGCGAATCCGTCTTTGCGCAAGGTGGCAAGGCCGACAGCGGCTTTGGCGGCGTCCACCGCGTGCGTGGCGTCGAAACCGCCATAATAGAGTTTAATGGTTTCCCCCTCAACCAAAGGATGGTTGGGGGTGAAAACCATGCCATCGTCCCATGCGCCTGCGGGGCCGAGCGGCAATACGGGCGGACGCGGCGCTTCCTGGCGGGCCCAATGAACGCCATCACGGCTGCTGACGAGTTCCACGAAGATGGGGCCGTCGTCGCGCGCGCCGGTGATGCGGAAAATCCACAGGAAGCCGAGGTACATGGATTCGTAGGGGAAAGCACAAAGGCCATAAAAATCCGTGTGATGGCCGGGCTGGGCAACCCAGCGGTCATCGAATTCATCGGGCGTTAAAATGAGGCGGGGGGCGGGCCACGACTCGAAATCGCGGGTTTCGGAAAAGCCAACACACCGCCGCCGAAATCCGCGTTCTTCCGT
>CAYXPO010000702.1:0-3004 GCA_964466925.1 uncultured Nitrospirales bacterium | reverse complement strand
CCACGTTGTCGGTATCGCCGAATCCGGCCTATGATTTCCTCGTGGGGATTGTTCCGCAAGGAGACTCCATCACCAACGTGATCAAGGTGAAGAACATCGGCGGCGGCGTGATCCAAGGGGCGGCCACGATAAATGATCCGTCCGCCCCTTTCAGTATCGTGGGCGCCGCGAACTATCGTTTGGCCTACGGACAAGCCGCCGTCATCACGGTGGGCTTTGCGCCGGCGAAGAGCGGGGATTATACGGCGGCGCTGACCCTCAACAACGCCTCCGTTACGCCCCCTCAGCAAATAGTGGTCACGCTCCGCGGCAGCGCCAGCGCGAAAAACAACAAATCATTCTCCCTGTTTGGCTGCGGCGCGGATTTTTCCGGGCCGGGCGGTAAAAGCGATTTGTTGGTGATGGCAGGCGTGCTGCTGGCCTTGTGCGCGGCAAATTTTCGAAAAAGAGGATATTGGGGGCGTCAGAGAGGATAAAGGGCGAAAAGTATCCCGCCCTCACCGCAGGGTGGCGTGTCACGCAACCAACTGTTCAACAAATTGTTTCGCCTTTTTCGCTTCTTCCAACAGACTGGGCAAATCGCCGGGTTTGAGGCATTCGATAATCAACGGACCGCCTGTAAAACCACCCTGCTTGAGGCGCGCCATCACCTTCGGAAAATCCACCTTCCCCGTCCCCGGGGTCAACAGCACTTCCTTGGGCAATTGAAAATCCTTCACCGACATGCCCGCGACCAGCCCATCCACGGTGGCGGCATCGTCCACCGGATCCAGCTTGCCGTCCGAGTAATAGAAAATGTTGCCGGGGTCATACCACAACCGGAAATTCTTGTGTCCCACAAAATCAATAATCTTCCGGCACTGCGGGCCCGTGGAATTCGAGCCGCCATGCGGCTTGACGCTTATCCCTACGCCTTTCTCCGCCGCATAGGGGCAACTCTCCCGGATGGCGGTGTAATACGGATCATGGAGCTTTTCACTGCCCACGCCGCCCATCATCAGGTTGGCGATGCCCGCCGCAACGCAATTGTCAATGAGTTGATGCATCCCTTTGATGCCCGCTTCGAGGGATTCCGCCACGGGGATGTCGCCGCCATACACGGACGGCACTGTCAGGCCCCGCTTTTTGCACTCCTCGCCGATTGTTTTCGCCTCATCCACCGTGGTCGTCACGGAAATCACGAGATTATTGGCTGATTTGGTGGTCATCAATCCCGCATATTTGAATCCCGCTTCCGCAATGGCGTCCAAGGCGGTTTTGTAGTCGAAATTGCTCCACGGACGGGTGTAACAGCCGATTTGCCACCCCGAAGAAGGCGCGGCGGTTTGCGCGTCACTCCGCAGGGCGCAGGCCGCCGTTGCCGCCGCCGTGGTTTGTAAAAATGTTCTGCGGCTGATTCGGGTGCGCATGATTAACCCTCCTTGATTTCGCGTTTCTCGGCGTCATACACCTGCCGGCGGCCCGTGTCGTACGCCTTGACCGCCATGATCGCGGCCACGGCATGCTGGTACCCCGCGTCAATCGAGGCATTCGGGGTCTGGCGTGTCCGCAGGCATTGCAGCCAATTCAACATGTGATTCGTGGTCTCCACATGCTCCACCGGCTTCTTCTCCTTTATACGGCCATCCGGCTGGCCCGCGCCTTCCGCCGTAATGAAGGGGTTCGACCAGTCCTGCAAGTCCATCATGGCGTTTTCACCGATCATCTTGAAGCTGCATCCCGCGCCGCTGCCGAAATAGGTCGAGTAGTGCACCATGAAGCCTTCCGGATAAATCCAGGTGGCCTGCACGTGGTCGGGGCAGGTGAACTTGTGTTCGTCGTTAAAAATGAAGGTGCCGCCCTGGCACACCGAACTCACGGGGAATTTCGCGCCCGTGATGTAATGAATCAGGTCGAGGTAATGGCTGGCAAAGCCCGGCACGGGGCCGTCCGAAAATTCGCGGTAGCCATACCAGCCCGTGAAGAGCACCGGATCAAACGGGCGCATCGGCCGGTTGGCCAGGAATTCCTTCCAGTCCACGTCCTCTTCTTTGGCCTCTTTCATGTACGCGTACCAGTAAGGGCGGTTCCCGTTGCGGCATTGTTCGATCCGCCCCACTTTCCCCAGTACCCCCGTCTTGTACAGTTCCCGGCAGCCCGTCATGCTGTTCATGCTGCGGAGTTGCGTGCCGATTTGCACCACCACCCCGTTCTCCTTGCACGCGTCGCACGAGGTCTTCAAACTCTCCAGGTCCATGGAAAGCGGTTTTTCGCAATAGACATCTTTTTTCGCTTTCGCCGCTGCTTCCAGATGTGTTGTGTGTACATGGTCCGGCGACGCAATCATCACCGCGTCCACTTCATTGGCCGCCAGCAGGTCCCGGTAGCTCGAGTACATCTTCGGCTCCCGCCCATACCAGTCTTTCGCCATGGCCGCGGCTTTTTCGCGCGCCACCCGCCATGGATCGCATACCGCCGTGAATTCCACATTCTGTTCCTTGTCGAAGGGGTGAACCCCGGCCATATGCGCGTCCCGGCCCCGGCTGCCGCAGCCAATCTGGCCGATGCGAATGCGGTCATTCGCCCCGGCGATCCTCGAGTAGCTCAACGCGCTCATGGCCATGGCGGCCCCGGCGGTGGTGGATTTCAAAAACTCGCGGCGGGAAGTCTGCTTCGGCATGATACATTCTCCTCTCATGCATTATGGGGCGGCTTTTCCGCACACCCCGGACCCAGAAAAACTACTATAGCGCCCATCTACTTACGAATCAATCCCCAATAAGACCAGGACATTCCCCGAAACCGGGCAGCAAGGCATTTTGTGCAAGTGCAGGCTTCCCTATGATTTATATGCAAGAGAAAAGGCCCGTAAAGAAATTCTGGGGAAAGTTCTCGGATTTTTCTGTTGACATTTTCCCCGTATAGGGATACAGTAGTGCATGCGTTGATAGTCCGTGCGGGGCATGCATGCCTTTTCCAGCACGGTGGAAGTTTGAAGTGGCGGTAACCTTAGGAGGATGCGTTG
>CAYXPO010000701.1:561-3010 GCA_964466925.1 uncultured Nitrospirales bacterium | reverse complement strand
GGCCTTCCGGTCCGCCTTCTCCTTCGGCGGGCGGAGGCGGGCACTCCCCTTCCGCTTCGCCGTTGGGATTCAACACAACGCCATATCCGCTGGAGAAGTTGATCCAGCCGATATTTTCATTCCATGCGAACCCGTTGAAAACGCCGGAATTTATGGTGACCCGCGCCCCCCCATCGGACAGCGTATCAAAATCTATCCAGCCAATGTTTTCGCCCCAGGCAAATCCGGACAGGTTTCCAGAACCGTCATCGAACACCCCAAACGCATCGGGGTCCGTATTGGCCCCATTCCCAAAATTGATCCAGCCCGTGCTTTCGGACCACGCAAAACCGGTATACGCCGCGCCCGTGGCCACAACGCCCTCCAGGCAATCGCCGCGCAGGGTAACCCATCCCGCATTCTCCGCCCATGCATACGGCGCAGAGGCATCAATGTTCGTTATTCCGAGGGCCGTGAACGGCGCCAGGAGGCCGGGGAAGAGAAGCGCCCCAAGCATTATCCCGCGTTTACACGGCGGCCTGCGCAAGAGAATTCTCATGGTTATTTTCCCGCCTCCGTGGATGCAGGATTGTCAGATGACGGTTCGTCCGTTTTCGGTGCCCCCATGGATTGGCGGTTCTGGATACGCACCGGATTCAACGGTGTGATGCTTACATCGCCCGGCCCCGTATGCGCATTGACGATCCGCGCTTCCACACTGACATCGTTCCAGTCACCCGAACTGATGGACAAAATGCCATAGCCCACATATACCGCCGCGGGAAACCCGCCCGCGTTCAAAAACAACGTTTCCAGGCTGATTGTGGCCTTCGGAGTGTCCGGACTGAGTACAAAGGACGCAGGATTGGCCACGGGGTTCCCAAAATACGAAGCGGGTTCCCCGGCATTCGTGTACAGATATAGATTCACCGTCACATTGGGCGCCTCTTTGCCCCCGTTCGATGCCTTGCCACTCTTCAGCCCTTGCCCTACTAGTGGCCCGGTCCATACGAGATAAATGGTGGAGTCGAAGGTGTATTGCGTGGTGTTCACCGTTCCCGGACGTTCAAGAAGGTACGGGAAAAACAGCAGGGAGTCGCCGCCGCGCACCGCGCGGTATGTCTGGGCCGCCTGATCATAAATATCCTGCAGACTTTTCATCGTTGGCGCCGGTGGACCGGATGGATACAAGTCACCCGCGAACGTTGTCCCCGCAATTACCATGCCGGCGGCCATCAACAAGACCATACGCTGGACAACAACAGTGCCCGCATGCTGGACGTTCATGATGCATGTCTTCATTATTTGGTCTCCTTCGCGGCCGGGGACGCCTTTGTGACGGAGGCATTATCCTGTATAACCACCGGCTCCATCGTGCTCAGCGCCATATCGAAGGGGCCAGTGTGTGAATTCATCGTAAATGCCTGAACCGCCACATCGTTCCAATCCCCCGTGCTCACCGAGAGCACGGCAAATCCCGTAAACACACTGTTTGCATACCCCCCCGCCGCTTGAAAGAGGCTTTCCAGGGTAACGGATTTTCTTGGAGTTAAAACTCCAACGGTATATTCCGCGGGAAACGCCACGGGTGTTGATGTGGCGGACCGTGCGGGCTGCCCCAAGTCGTCGTAGAGGTAGAGGCGCACGGTAACATCCGCAATACTCTTGTCCGGTTTCGGCCCTCCCCCGCTCTTTAATCCTGATTCCACATAGGGTCCGGTCGCCACGAAAACAAACATGGCGTCAAAGGAATTGGGGGTGGTATTAATCGAGCCGGATTGTTCCATCACATGCGGATAAAAGAGCAGCGCCCCCCCGCCTCCCGCCGCACGATTGGCCTGCGCCACCTGATCGTACACCTCCTGCATCGTTTTCATGGTGGGCGCAGGCGGTCCAGGAGGCGCCAAGTTCCCCGCCACCGCACTAATGGAAATGCATAGGCAAAGCAGGAAAACAAGCGCTGATGAACGCATGGAATATCTCCTTATCCACTGAATCCGTCATATTCTAATTTTAACACCCCAATATAATCGCATTATTCCTTCAAAACAAGTTAAAAATCCGCACATTATCTCTTTCATGTCTTACAGACCCACTTCATGAAAATTTTTAGATATAGTCATTTAATGACAATATCCAGAAATATTTTGACTTTTTGAGTTGTCTTGGCATATTATTTATTAGAAACTGTCAAAATTTGACTATTTTCAGGAAAGGAATAACTTTGTGAATAGACTTACAGAGCAGTTTTTCCATGCCCCCGGCGGTGTTTTTACCCAACCTGAAGTAGCGGTGGCGTTGAAGGGGTCTGACTACAGTAAACATGGGTTAATCAAACGTGCCATAGCGTCAGGCGAGGTTCTCCATATCCGCCGCGGACTGTATTGTCTTGCCCCCCGCTATCAAAAACGCCCCGTGAATACGTATGCGATTGCCCACCATATCTATGGTCCAAGTTACATTAGTTTGG
>CAYXPO010000701.1:0-551 GCA_964466925.1 uncultured Nitrospirales bacterium | reverse complement strand
CCTGCACCTGTGCCAGTTGGGGAAATGCAAAGGTTTTCGACACCCCTCTGGGGGTTTTCCGCTACCACCGCATCCCGCAACGGGTTTTCTATGCGGGTGTGGAACGAAACGTGGATGGGGAAGGAAATGTGTTTTTTATGGCATCCCCTGCCAAAGCATTGGCGGATTATGTGTATATTCATAAACCGGACTGGAAAAGCATTGAAGACGCGCATGCGAGTTTACGTATCGAGCCGGATATCCTGGAATCCATCTCACAGGAACAACTCGGCAGGCTGTGCGGGAATTATTCCAATCACCGGGTAAGGAAATTTTTAACCTCCTGGAAGGAGACCTTGTCCAAATGAGCGTGCAAATAATCCGGGAACGCCTGAGTTCCTACAAGTGTCAGACGACAACCGAGGAACAACAGGCCATCCGTGAAATCACACAAGAAGTGGCGCTGGCAGCATTGGGCCGGGGTGATTTTTTCAAATATGCCCTGTTCCAGGGCGGCACCTGCCTGCGCATTTTTTACGGACTGAACCGATTTTCCGAGGATTTGGATTTTA
>CAYXPO010000700.1:0-3013 GCA_964466925.1 uncultured Nitrospirales bacterium | reverse complement strand
GTTAAACAGCCTGTTTATGCATTTTCTGGGAACCTATTGCGGAAGATGGGCTAGTAGGAACGTCCGTTCCTCTGCTCTCCAAATTCCCCGTGATTTATGCTACTCTCTCGTCGGTGGCGGAGGCGGTTTTACGGGTAAGCCGTTCCAACGGAGGAACTGTTAATCGAAGTACGCCGAAATGAGGTTTTTATTATGATGTACAAGAGTGTTGTATGGGGCCTTTGGGTCATAATCATTGCATGTGTTGTCCCGGGCTGCTTATCGGAAAGCATCCCGCGCACTGAAACGGCCTGCGCGGTCTCGGACGGGAAAGAAACCGCCGGGGGATGGGAGAAGTATCCGGAAAATCCTGTTCTGGGGGGCAATCTCGGCACGTGTTTTGACATTGCGGTCCTTAAGGAAGACGGCCTCTTTCGCATGTGGTTTTCCTGGAGGCCGAAAGAGAGCATTGCGTTGACCGAGAGCCAAGACGGCATTCATTGGAGCGCGCCAGTCATTGTGCTTGCGCCCAACCCGGCCACGGACTGGGAGAACAGGATCAACCGGCCCACCGTGCTCAAGCGGGACGGGGTCTATCACATGTGGTATACCGGCCAGATTGATGATCGGTCCTGGATTGGCTATGCCACCAGCCCTGACGGACGGAATTGGAAGCGCATGAGCCCCAAACCCGTTCTCTCTCCGGAACAACCGTGGGAGAAAAAGGCGTTAATGTGCCCCCACGTTCTTTGGGAGGGCCAACAGGGTGCATTTCGGATGTGGTATAGCGGCGGCGGCCAATACGAGCCGGACGAAATCGGTTACGCCACCAGCCGCGACGGTTTAACCTGGACGCGTTACGCCCAGAATCCCATCTTCACCCCGGACCGTTCCCTGGATTGGGAAAAGGACCGCGTTACCGCCTGTCAGGTGGTCCGCCAAGGCGATTGGCATATCATGTTCTACATCGGGTTCCGGGACATCGAGCACGCCCAGATCGGCATTGCCCGTTCCCGTGACGGCATAACCCATTGGCAACGGCTCCCCGAAAATCCCATCCTCCGCCCCGGACACAATCAATGGGATGCCGATGCCTGTTACAAACCCTATGCCCTCCTGGATGGCAACCGCTGGATGCTTTGGTACAATGGACGGACCGGCCGTCTTGAACAAATTGGGCTTGCCCTTCATCCCGGCGAGGAGTTGGGCTTCCCATGATTAAAAAGGTTACTGTGCGTCCACCCCTTGTGGCTTGCCCAAAGCTTCGTCCTGGAGGAAGATCAGATCGGAAGTGTAACGTTGCGGCAGTGTGATCGCAAGGCCGTTTTTCATCAACTGTTCACCCGGTTGAACGCCCTTTGTCACTGAACCCTCTTCACACCACACCCAGTAGTTTTTCAGACCTTCCAGCCCTTTCAGGCGGACCGTTTGTTTGGATTCTTTCGCGTCGGGACGGAACACATACACCGTGCCGCGTTTCAGGCTGGGGCTCCAATAGAACATGCCGTCCCAGCGCTTGCCGTCGGGCCGCGGCAGAATATGGTGCACTTTTACATCGCCCAGCATGGGGCGTATCCATGTCTTGTAGATTTGGGCGGACCGTTTTGCCGAGTTGCGTTCCTCCTCCGTCCAGATTTGCGTGTTGGTCGGGTCTATTTGCCACGCGCCCATCATGGCGCTGCGCCACAGGAACGTTCCGGGATCATCGCCGGGCACTTTATAATTCCGTTCATAAGTATAGGCCTGCAAAATCATCGGGGGCAAGGCGTAGGTGGAGTCCCAGATGCTTTGCCGGTCCGGCAGGTTCGACAGCGTGTCCGTCGTGACCGTATAGTGCGTGCGCTGGATAATCCCGAAATCCTTGATATGCCCGCCGCCGGAACAATTTTCCAAAATAATCTTGGGATTGGCCTGCCGCAATTGTTCCTGGATGTCGTAATAGCTCATCACTGCCCAGTAACTGGTATCCACCCCATACCCGTGCCGGTGCGTGGTTTTATTGCAGGCCGTGACAATCGGGCCGCAATCATGCTTTAAGTAATCCAGTTTATGGTTCTTTACCAGCCACTGTGTTTTATTGAGTTCCCAGGCCTTCGCTTCCGGGCACGCCAGGCAGACCTGCCCCCCGTAAAACGGCCCCGGTTTCCAATCCGGCGCGAAATCGGCGTTAAACCAATCCGGATGCCCCGCCGCGCCCCGCACACTCAATGCTTCAGGATGCTCGGATATGCCGCCATTGGTCCATGCGCACCACAGGGCCAATTTCATTCCATTATCATGCACAAACCGCTCGATGGGCGTCACACCGTTGGGAAACCGTGCGGGGTCCCACCGCCAGTCGCCGCACTCCGGAAACCACATCGCATCCGGCATGAACGCTTCAAAACCAAGGTCCCGGCAAAACGCCGCGCTCCGCAGCACATCCGCTTCCTTCGCGGAGGCGCCACCCGCATCGAGATACAAATTGTACGCCAGGATCGGGTCGGGAATGTCCGGATCGAGCTTGGGCCTTAGATAGCGCAGAATCCATTGGTGCAATGCATACGCCCCTTCATCCACATCGCCGGAATAACACCCGAAAAACGCCCAAGGCACATAAAACGTTTCGCCCGCCATGAGGTCTGTCTTGAAATCAGGAAGATTTCCCGCCGCCACCTCCAACCGCGCGCCCTGTTCCCGGGCCGTGGCCTGGAGGCGGCCCACGCCGGAAAATTCCCACCCCGCATACAAGCCGCCTTCCTCACCGCGCTGTACCGCCATCCACGGCACCGGACTCGCCCCATCATCGCATTTACTGACCAGCGTGAGATTGGTAGAGGCCTTGACCGGTTCCACAAAGGTGCCGCCCTGTTCGCTGGCATTGCTGCCGCCCCGGCGAATCCACCAGATAGAGGTGCTTTCCCGCGTATCGAGATTCATTAGGGTCAGGCTGTCCTGATGCGCAATCGTTATCCTCCCCTCGGTTTGATTCGCGATGGTCACGGAATGCTCGATGGGACCCCGCCCCGGACGCGCGCGCCAAATTGAACTCAAC
>CAYXPO010000699.1:0-3019 GCA_964466925.1 uncultured Nitrospirales bacterium | reverse complement strand
GACGGTGGCGGCGATTCGGAAGCGAAGGGCGTGATGCTTGGGTTGCAGGGCGAGAAAGAAGGTCACGCGCGAGGTCGAAAATGTCGCGATGAGCGAACCGGGCAGGGCGTGGCGAAGTTCATCCGTCCGCCGCCGGATGTAATCGATCCGGTTTACGCGGGGAAAATGTTGGTAGATCAGGAGCGACGGACCGGAGGACCAGAGGGCGATGGCTTCTCTCCAGAAAAGGAACTTGGAGGAATCCTTGCGGCCATAGGGGCGGGATTTGACCTCCAACCCGTTGTCGGGATCGAGAAAGACGAGGTCGCAGGATGGCGCGCGCTGGGCGAGGGCCTTGAGCCATTCGTCGCGTTCGCAGGCGGCATCCGGGACGATGGCGGAGAAATATTCGGCGTTGGGGAGGACATCGGTCTGTTCAATCAGCCCAACGTGACGCCGGGGATTCTGCCGCAAGGCCGCGCGGAGGGCGTTGAACAGGACGGGGTCGAATCCCTCCCAGCGGTCCGGTTGGTCCAGATAACCGGTGGTTTGCCCGTCGGTGCGGCCGTCGTCACGCGTCAACATCCAGGCGACGAGGATGCGAAAGCCGCTGGCTGAATGAATAGCCCGGATCAGCCCGTACTTCCGGTAGTCGTTGACGTCGCCGACATACTGGTTCTTCACGGCGGATGGGCTCAGGTCAGGGTGATGTCGAGGCGGAGGCCGAGGGCGGCGGCGAGCTTGCGCAGGGTGGAGAGGCGGATGTCGCCCGTGCCGTGTTCCAGGCGGGAGATCGCGGACTTGGTGGTGCCGATCTTGCCGGCCAATTCCATCTGCACAAGGCCTTTGGCCTTGCGGGCGCTTTTCAGCGCGGCGGCCAGTTGGCGGCCATCGGTTTCCGTCAGGCGCAGCGGGGGCGGCGGGGGGCGCTTGCGGGGCTTGGGTCTGGGTCGGATCATGCCGGCAGGTTAGCAGTTCTGTGAACAAGCGCAACTTGTCCGTCGGAATAGAACAAAAATGAGGCAGGAGGGGCGGGTTAGCGATAATGTGAACAAGCGCAACCCGCCCGATGAGGTTTATGGGAGACAAGCAATGAAGAGCTGGTTAGCAGTAATGTGAACAAATTACCGGAACTTGGTGGGGAGGGGAGATGCAGGGGCGGGGGGGGAGAGAGACTGGAGACGATAGACTTGAGACTGGAGACGGGGGCCGGAAAGTCTCAGGTCTACAGTCTATAGTCTGGAGTCTGCCGCGCAGCGGCGGGGCGGGGCCAGACTTGTCGCGTGCATCATCCAGGTTGGAAACGGCTCGCTTGCCCGCCCGTGGCGGGCTTGTCCGCCTGGGGTGTCCGTCCGCGGTGGAGGGATTCGGCTAGGGATGGGCCGGGACCTCAAATGGGGATCACGTTACCGATGATTGCCGGTTGACAGGGGTTACCAAACAGAATATCAATATTGCATAGATGTTTGGTAAAAGGACCTGCGACCATGTTTCTGAAGGACATGCTGAAGGAAGAGCTGACGAATTCGCGGCGGATCCAGGCGGACGTCGAAGGCGCCTTGCGCAAGCTGCCGCCGGGGGCCTTGGTGCGCAAGAAGGTCGGGGGCCGGGTCTATTGCTATCTGGCCGAGCGGAAGGCGGGCAAGGTGGTGTTTGCCTATCTCGGGAAATTGCCCGCCGGGGAAATTCACCGCTACGAGGAGGCCAAGCAGCGGCGGGCGGATTATCGCAAGCAACTTCGCGATCTTAAGCAGCAAATCCGTTATCTGGAGAAGGCCATCCGCTTAAAATTGTGAAGCGAGGCGATTGCGGATTTGCGGGGTAGCCGCGGAACATGATACATATTTCCGCATGAAGAAGGCGCTGGGGGTGCTGAGTAAGCTGGAGCGATGTGGCGCGATCGCCAGGCCTGATTGCTTTGGGCAGAAATTGGATCATCGGGCACGATTGAGAAATCTACCCTGGCCCGACAAGGTCAAGGTCGTGATTGAACTGCAGAAGATCGCCAAGCCCATCCTTGCCGCGCGCGGGAAAACCGTGACCGTCTGGCCGGAAGATTGATCCGTTCCTCTCGCCAAGAACGCCAAGGGGAGGGCGTTTTTGACAGGATTCACAGGAGGGACAGGATGAGGAGATTTTCACATGGAGACGCGGAGTCACGGAGACAGTTTAACTACGAATCACGCGAATAGCACGAAAGGGGAAGGGCGGGGATTCGCGAGGAGGGGTTGGAGGAAATCGCGGCGCACTATAACCTCCAACCCGTCGGGGATTTTCTCCTGCGGATCGCGAGGCTGGGAGCGGAATGGCTGCGCGTGTCCATAATTGTCAACCGTGTCTTTGGAATAGTTAGCGTTAGTGTGAACAAAGAATACTGACCTGGTGGGGAGGGGAGAGGCTGGGGGGCCTGTGGGGGGAGAATGAAATCGGCGAGGCGGGGCCAGACTGGTCGCGTGAATTATCCAGGTTGGAAACGGCTCAACGGGACTTTTTGTGTTTATCGCAGATCCGCCTCAGGAGGAACCGGAACCGCTAATGGGCTACCACATTATTAAATTATAGGACCGCCCCCTTTTCCGCCCCCTTTTCGACCTTACTTGTTTTCAGTTATCAGCAGGATGGAGTTTGCCATGCAGTCGTAATAAAGAGATTCATCCATGAGCACAAGATCGCATAGTGTTTGTCCGGCACTTTGCCCTTTTGTTTTCAGGGTCGCCCAAGAAATCCAGAAGGGGATGATTGCTGCCCACCACTTTACCCATATCCAAAGAGCAATTCCGACGAGGAAAAGAACAAGGGCTAAAATATTGTGTATATGCAACACGGCCCTGTATCGACTAGGAACTCGAGGATCCCTAGCCAATATTCTGATGGCCGCATTCATGTTGGCCCGAATGGTAATTGCTTTGGACTTATGCAGATTGTTGAGTTCTTCGAACGAAAGATTCTGGATTGAGTGCATCGCCAACCTCCAAGCGAAATATTTACACTGATCTGTGAGAAGGACAAGCCTAAGACTGCGAGAATAATGTCCTTAAAT
>CAYXPO010000698.1:0-3027 GCA_964466925.1 uncultured Nitrospirales bacterium | reverse complement strand
GGATGCAGCATTATTGTATCCGTGCGTGACGGGAAGGTTGTCAACACGGAGGGGGATCCCGACAGTCCCATCAACAAAGGCGCACTGTGCAGCAAAGGCGGCTCCATCTATCAGATGATGAACAATAAGAACCGCCTTACCAAACCGCTTTACCGGGAGCCTTTCAGCACGAAATGGAAGGAAGTCGAGTGGGAATGGGCGCTGGATAAAATCGCTGAAAACATCAAAAAAAGCCGGGACGCGAGCTTTAAACATACCAACAGCAAGGGAGAAGTCGTCAACCGCACGGATGGTATTGCCTCGGTAGGCTCAGCGGCGCTGGACAACGAAGAGTGTTTCACCTATCAAAAATTTGTTCGGGCGCTGGGCCTTGTTTATGTTGAGCATCAGGCGCGTATCTGCCATAGTTCCACGGTTCCGGCTCTGGCCGAGTCGTTCGGACGCGGCGCAATGACCAATCACTGGATTGACATAAGGAACAGCGATGTAATTCTGATTATGGGGGCCAATCCCGCTTCGAACCACCCTATTTCTTTTAAATGGATACAGGAAGCGGTTGATAAAAGAGGCGCCAAGATTATTTGCGTCGATCCGCGTTTTACGCAATCCGCATCAAAAGCGCATCTTTATGCACCGCTTCGTTCCGGCACGGACATCGCTTTTCTGGGTGGCATGATCAAATACATTATCGACAACAATCTGTTCTTCGAAGATTATGTAAAACTTTACACCAATGCAACCTTCCTTGTAAATCCCGCCTTCAAGCTTCCCGGAGACAACAATGGAGTGTTTTCCGGTTTGACGGACGGCAAGTACGAGAAAGACACCTGGTCATACCAGACTGACGGCGCAGGCGTGATTCGAAAAGACCCCACCCTGAAAGACCCCAACTGTGTTTTCCAGCTCCTGAAAAAACACTATTCGCGTTATACACCGGAAACGGTAAGCAAAATTACGGGAACACCCGTTGAGAAGCTCATAGAGGTTTACAAACTTTACGGTTCCACCGTCATCCCCAACCGGGGCGCCTGGCTGGAACTGGAAACCGACATTCAGGGCAATGTTTATGTCCGGGTGGACCGGATGCGCAAGATCCCGGCCACCGTGCTGATCCGCGCTCTGGGCTACCCCACCAACGAGGATATCCTCAACCTTTTCGGCCGGCACCCCGCCATTGAGATGACCCTGGCCAAAGACGGTACGGAAAGCACGGAAGAAGCCCTGGTGGAAATTTATAAGCGCCTGCGTCCGGGCGAGCCGCCCACCGTGGATTCGGCCCGCCTGCTGCTGCATGGCTTTTTCTTTGATCCCAAACGCTACGACCTGGGCAATGTGGGCCGCTACAAGATGCACAAGAAGCTGCAGCACGGCATCCTGAAGCGCATGGACGACCAGGGCCGGGTCTGGAGCGACGCGGACCAGGCTTATGTGGAAAGCCCGGAAACCCCGGCCTATAACGATTACCTGCGCTATCTCACCAAGCCCGATATCATCGAGACGGTGCGGATGTTCCTCCGGCTGCTGGACGGCCAGATCGAGGCGGACGATATCGACCATCTGGGCAACCGCCGCCTGCGCTCCGTAGGCGAGCTGCTGCAGAACCAGTTCCGTATCGGCCTGAACCGCATGGAGCGGGTGGTGCGGGAGCGCATGACCATTCAGGACGTGGAATCCATCACCCCCCAGGTGCTGGTGAATATCCGCCCGGTGGTGGCGGCCATCAAGGAATTTTTCGGCAGTTCCCAGCTCTCCCAGTTTATGGATCAGACCAATCCCCTGGCGGAACTGACCCATAAGCGCCGCCTCTCCGCCTTGGGCCCCGGCGGTTTAAGCCGGGAGCGGGCCGGCTTCGAAGTGCGGGACGTGCATCACAGCCACTATGGCCGCATGTGCCCCATTGAGACGCCGGAAGGCCCCAATATCGGCCTGATCGGCTCTTTGTCCACTTATGCCCGGATCAATGAATTCGGCTTTATCGAGACCCCCTACCGCCGGGTGGAAGATTCCCAGGTGCTGGCGGAGATCGATTATCTGTCCGCCGACGAGGAGGACAAATACGTGGTGGCTCAGGCCAACGAGCCCCTGGATGAAAACGGCTACTTCATCAATAAGCGCCTGAACGTGCGGGACGGCGATATCATCGGCGTGCGCGCCGCGTCCAGCGCCCAGTATATGGACGTTTCCCCCAAGCAGCTGGTTTCCGTGGCCACGGCCCTGATCCCCTTCCTGGAGCATGACGACGCCAACCGGGCCCTGATGGGCGCCAATATGCAGCGCCAGGCCGTGCCCCTGATGGTCACCGACGCCCCTTATATCGGCACCGGCATGGAACGCAAGGCCGCCGTGGATTCCTGCGTGGGCGAGCGGGCCGAGCATGACGGCGTGGTGGAGCATGTCTCCGGTGACGAGGTCGTCATCCGCACGGACGCGGGCGGCGTGGAACGGCATAAGCTGCTGAAATTCCAGCGCTCCAACCAGGGCACCTGCGTCAATCAAAAGCCCATCGTCTATAAACGGCAACGGGTGCAAAAAGGCGATATCATCGCCGACGGCCCCAGCACCGACCTGGGCGAGCTGGCCCTGGGCCGGAATGTGCTGATCGCCTTCATGACTTGGGAAGGCTATAATTACGAGGACGCGGTGCTGCTTTCGGAAAAGCTGGTCAAGGACGATTATTTTACCTCCATCCACATTGAGGAATACGAATGCGACGCCCGGGATACCAAGCTGGGTCCGGAAGAGATCACCCGGGATATCCCCAATGTGGGCGAAGATATCCTGAAAGACCTGGATGAAGAAGGCGTGATCCGCATCGGCGCCGAGGTGCAGCCCGGCGATATCCTGGTGGGCAAGGTCACCCCCAAGGGCGAAACCGAGCTGACCGCTGAAGAGCGCCTGCTCAGGGCCATCTTCGGCGAAAAGGCCCGGGAAGTCCGGGATACCTCTCTCCGGGTGCCCCATGGCGAAAACGGCAAAGTGGTCGATGTGAAGGTTTTCCTCCGGGAAAACGGGGACGAGCTTTCCCCC
>CAYXPO010000697.1:0-3032 GCA_964466925.1 uncultured Nitrospirales bacterium | reverse complement strand
ATCGCTTCACCCTCGAAATTTTCATGAGCGACGGCTATCTTTCCGTCAATGGCATATTAACCTCGACGCGCAGTTACGGCGACGAAACCATTTCCGTGGCGCGAAAACAGTTTTTGGAAGGCATGGAAATGGGCAAGCCGCGCGAAGAAATCATCTTCTTCGACACCGACCCCTCCTGGGAACGGGAAGTGGCGGAATTCTTGCAGCATATCCGCGGCAATACCCCCGTGGAGTCCGGCACTTCGGAGCAGGCGCTGAAGGCCATGGAACTGGTCTTCGCGATTTACCGGAATGACCCCGTGTTCATGGCGTCGAATTCCGCGCCGGACGACGGCGGACCGTGAACCCCGGCATGCACTTGGACACAAAGAATGGAAGCAACCATGCATAAGGCAGTGGCGATTGGGCCGTCCTCGTTCGCGGAAGAGGACAATGCGCCGCTCCGGCTGTTGCAGGCGGCGGGCGTCGAGGTAAAACCCAATCCCTATGGACGGCGCTTGACCGAACCGGAGATCATCGAACATCTGAAAGGCGTGGATGGCCTGCTCGCGGGCTTGGAACCCCTCAACCGCGCGGTCCTGGCCTCCGCCGCGCCGCGCTTGAAGGCGCTGGCGCGCGTGGGCGTTGGCATGACCAACGTGGACCTTGACGCCGCCCGCGAATTCGGCGTGCGCGTGTCCAACACCCCCGATGGACCGGTGAATGCCGTGGCCGAAATGACCCTCGCCGCCCTGCTGGCGTTGTGCCGGAAATTGATCCCCTCCAATACCGCCCTGCACGGGGGGGCATGGGAAAAACTCATCGGCACCGGCCTTTCGGGAACACCCCTATTGCTGATTGGTTATGGCCGCATCGGGCGGCGCGTGGGCGCGCTGCTGCATGCCTTTGACGCGGACGTGTTGGTGTATGATCCGGGATTGGATGCCACCCCCCTCCCCGGCGTGCGCCGCATGGCCTCGCTGGAAGACGGGTTGCACGCGGCGGAAATCATTTCCCTGCATGCCAGCGGCGAGGAATGCATCCTGGGTGCGCGCGAGTTTGCCTGCATGCGGGACGGCGTACTCCTGCTGAATTCCGCACGCGGCGGCCTGGTGGAGGAAGAAGCCCTCCTCACCGCACTGGACACCGGCAAAGTGAGCGGCGTATGGTTTGACGCGTTCTGGCAGGAGCCGTACACGGGCCGGTTGCGCGAATATCCGCAGGCGTTGTTGACGCCGCACGCGGGCACGTATACGCGGCAATGCCGCCGGGACATGGAATGCGCCGCCGTGAAAAATCTGCTGCGCGATCTGGGAATACAGACATGAAATGGGAACAGGAACTTCGATTGGCCGAAACCGCCGCGAAACGCGCCGGGACGCTCCTGCGCGGCGCCATGCGCCACGACAAAAAAGTATTGAGTTCGGAAGGAAAAGACATCAAGCTTCAGGCGGACCGCGACGCGGAAGCCGTTATTCTGGAAATACTCCAAAAGAGCGCATTCAACGTTCTCGCGGAAGAAAGCGGGGAACATGGCGTGCTCGACGGCGGGGATCCCTTTTGGATTGTGGACCCCCTCGACGGCACGCTCAACTTCAGCCGGAACATTCCGCTGTGCTGTGTCTCCATCGCGCTGAGCCGTCCCGACGATCCCATCGTGGGCGTGGTCTATGACTTCAACACGGACGACCTCTTCACCGGTATTGTGGGCGAAGGCGCGTGGTGGAACGGAGAACCCATGTCGGTATCCAACATCACGGACGCCGCCCAAGGCATACTGGCCACGGGCTTCCCGGTCAATTTTGTGTACAGCGAAGCGGGCTTGCAGGAATACCTGGCGTCGGTGCGCCGCTTCAAAAAAGTGCGGAAATTCGGCACGGCGGCCTTGTCGCTCGCATGGGTGGCCTGCGGGCGCGCGGATGCCTATGCCGAGGATGATATTATGTATTGGGACGTGGCCGGCGGTTTGGCGCTGGTCCGGGCCGCGGGCGGCTATGTGCGCATCGAGCCGTCCTCAACCCTCAAGTGGGCGCGGAAAGTGCGGTGCGCATCAAAAGAAAGTGTGTGGATGCCATGATAGTGGATCGCTTGGACAACTGGCCGAACTATTTCAAGGCGCCCGTCTGGCGCACCGCCTTCGAGTACCTGCAATCGCTGAAACCCGATGCGCCGGAATGCGACATGACGCCGATCAAGGGCGATGACGTCAGGGCGCGGGTAATGAAGTACCTCACCAAAGGCCCGGAGAACGCCTTGATCGAGGCGCACGATCGTTATGTGGACATCCAGATGTCGCTGGTGAACTGCGAAGCGATTGACTGGTACCCGCGCGCCGCGCTGGAAATTGCCACGCCGTATGACGCGGAGGGCGACGCCGTGATGTTCAAACGTCCGGGGCCGGCCCCCGTCCGCGTGCACAACCTCCCATGCTTCTTCACGGTGCTCTTTCCCCAAGACGCCCACTTGCCGGGGATGATGTGCGGCGATTTGACGGAAGAAGTGAAGAAGGTGGTGGTCAAGGTCCGCGCGGACCTGGCGGTCTTTTAACCGGTACACAACCTCCATGCGACGGAGAAACCCGAGGTCCGGAATATGAACCTTGCCATGATACCCGCCCGGATGGGCAGCCAGCGGCTCAAGCAGAAAAACCTGCGCGAACTGGCCGGGGTGCCCTTGATCACGCGCGCCATCCGCAAATGCAAAACGGCGGGCGTGTTTGACGAAATATGGGTGAACTCGGAGCATCCGGCGTTTGGAGAAATTGCGGAAGCGGAAGGCGTCCGATTCCACCAGCGGCCCGCGGAACTCGCGAACAACGTGGCCACCAGCGAACAGTTCGTATACGAATTCATGAAGACGCATGCCTGCGAACGCGTCTTCCAGGTGCATTCCATCGCCCCCCTGCTCACCGCCGCGCAAGTGAAGGAATTCGTGCAGGCCATGATTGACGGCGGGTACGATTCCATGCTCTGCTGCACGCATGAACAAATCGAATGCGCCTGCCGCAACCAGCCCGTGAATTTCACCTTCAACGAAAAAACCAATTCCCAAGA
>CAYXPO010000696.1:0-3040 GCA_964466925.1 uncultured Nitrospirales bacterium | reverse complement strand
TTTGCTGCCGTGCATCAATGGGCGCTTTGGGAATCTGAATCCTGAAGAGGCGGCGGAACTCACCGCGTTGGTCAAGCCCCGTGCGGTGGTGCCTTGTCATTTCTGGATGTTCAAAGAACACAACGGCGATCCGGAGGCTTTCGTGCAGGCGTGCGCCCGCCGGTGCCCGGAGGTGCCGGTCCGGTTGATGCAGCCGGGTGAAGGAATAATTTGCAGCAAGCAAACCATCGAAACTGTTTTGTGAAGTGTGATGGAAGGAACGAGTATGGCAAGAAGAATTCGGTTTGTGGAAGCCCTGCGCGAAGGCATGCGGCAGGAAATGGAACGCGATCCCTCGGTCTTTGTCATGGGCGAAGGCGTGGGGCCGCATGGGAGCTGTTTTAAGCAGACGGAAAATTTTACCAATCTGTTCGGTATGGATCGGTCCCGCGACACCCCCATATCCGAATTGGCCATCGCGGGGGCCGCGGCCGGGGCCGCCATGATGGGCATGCGCCCGATTGCGGACCTGATGTGGATTGACTTTTCGATGCTGGCCATGGACCAAATCTGCAATCAGGCGGCGAAATTGCCCTATATCTCCAATGGGCAAGTTAAAGTGCCGGTGGTGTACCGCATGACCACGGGGAAATCCAAGTCGAACGCGGCGCATCATTCCGGCTCGTTTTATTCCTGGTACATCAATACGCCCGGCCTGAAAGTGGTGGTGCCCAGCACGCCGTATGACGCAAAGGGTTTGGTTATTTCCGCGATTCGCGACGATGGACCGGTGATTTATCTCGAACATAAATTGCTGTTGAATAACCGGGGCGAAGTGCCGGAAGAACCTTATGAAATTCCCTTGGGCGTGGCGGACATCAAGCGCGAGGGAAGCGACCTTACGGTGGTGGCCACGGGCGCCATGGTGGGATTCACCCTGACCGCCGCGCAGAAACTGGAGAAAGAAGGCATCTCGATTGAGATTGTCGATCCGCGCACGCTGATGCCCTATGACAAGGACACCATCCTGGCGTCGGTGCGCAAAACCGGACGCCTGCTGGCTGTGGACGAGGGTTACCGCTATTGCGGATTCGGCTCGGAGATCGTGGCCATGACGGCGGAGAATGCGTGGGACGCGTTGAAACAGCCCCCGCGCCAATTGACCACCCTGCACACCACCATCCCCTTCAGTCCGCCCATGGAAGACTATGTGTTTCCCAACCCGGACCGCATCGCGGATGCCGTGCGCGCCATGCTCATGAAGTAACGAACGGGAGTTTGAAGAAATGGATACAACGACTCAGATACGCCTCCTGGAAACCATGTTGCGCGTCCGCAAAGCGGAGTTGCAGCTTGCGGTCATGTATAAAAACGGCAAGGTGCCGTGCGCGGCCCATCTGTACGAGGGCCAGGAAGCCATCGCGGCGGGCGTGTGCGATCATCTTCGTCACGACGATTGCATCACCAGCACCCACCGCGGGCATGGCCATTGTATCGCCAAGGGCATGCCCATCAAGAAAATGATCGCCGAAGTCAGCGCCAAGAAAACCGGGTGCTGTGCGGGAAAGGGCGGCACCATGCACCTGTTCATGCCGGAAGTTGGCGTCATGGGCACCGTCGGCATTGTGGGCGGCGGTATTCCGATAGCCACCGGCATCGGGCTCGCCCTTAAAATGAAGCAAACCGATTGTGTGGCCGTGAGCTTTTTCGGCGATGGCGCGGCCAATAATGGTTCGTTTCATGAAAGCCTCAATTTGGCGTCCTTGTGGAAGCTGCCGGTGATTTACATCTGCGAAAACAATCAATACGCCACGTCCGTGGCGGTATGGCGGTCCACGCCCGTTCCCGACATCGGCATACGCGGCAGCGCCTACGGCATGCCCGGCGTGACGGTGGACGGCAATCGCGTGGACGCCGTGTACGCGGCCATGGAAACCGCCGTGAAGCGTGCGCGCGCCGGGGAAGGCCCGACGCTCATCGAATGCAAAACCTACCGGATTCGCGGACACTTTGAGGGCGATGACGCTTTCTACCGGACCAAGGAGGAAGTGGAGGAGGCGCGCAAGCGCGACCCGATTGATTATTGGAAGGCACACTTGATCGCGACCGGCGTGATCACGGAAGAGGCCTTTGAATCCTTGTCCGCGAAGGCGGATGCGGAAGTGGCCGAAGCCGCGGCGTTCGCGGACGCCAGCCCCTTCCCCGAACCGGAATCGGCGCTGATATTAACGGGCGCCCCCGCGTGATTGATCACGCGCAACCAAACAGGAGAACAACATCATGGCGCAGGTGGTAGTGATGCCCCGCATGGGGCAAACCATGGAAGAGGGAACCATTGTCGAATGGAAAAAGAATGAAGGAGACGCCGTCGCCCAGGGCGAGGTCCTGTTGACCATTCAGACGGACAAATCGGAGTTGGAAGTGGAATCGGACGTTTCCGGGGTGCTGGTGAAGATTCTCGCCACCCCTGAAAGCGGTGAAATCCCCTGTCTGGATCCCATCGCCGTGATTGCCGATCCCGGCGAGGAAGTGAATGTCGATCAAGTGGTCAACGACTTTCTGGCGAATCGAGGGTAAGGGGGCATGCAGGTTGATCTCGCGAACCGGATTGCGATTGTGACCGGTGCGGCCCAGGGTATTGGACGTTCCATCGCCCAAGCCTTGCTCCAAAACGGCGCCACGGTCATGTTGTCGGACATTCAAGAGGAAAAAGGGCGCGCCACGGCAAAAGAACTCGGCCCCAACGCCGATTTTTTCCCGTGTGACGTGTCGGATGCGGCTCAAGTGCGCGCCCTGTTCGACACCGTTATAGGGAGGCATGGCCGGCTGGATATTGCCGTAAACAATGCCGGGATCAACACGGGGCCGGAGCACCGGGTCGCCACGGACGACTATCCGGATGAGATCTGGCACCGCATTATCCGTGTGGACTTGACCGGCACGTTTTACTGCTGCAAAGCCGCCGCCGCCCAGATGCGGAAGCAGGGAAATGGTTCCATCGTCAATATTGCCTCCATTGCGGGCGTGGTGCCCCTGCGCCTGCAAGTGGGGTTTGTGGCCG
>CAYXPO010000695.1:0-3041 GCA_964466925.1 uncultured Nitrospirales bacterium | reverse complement strand
AGCCTTCCCCCTTCCACATTTGCCTTGATGGGACGGCTGTATGAATGCACCAACGACCCCGCGTATGTCCAGGTAGCGGTGCATGCCAACGGCGATTCGCTGGAAGGCATCCCCTATGACGTATTTTGCAAAAATCCCGAAGAAGTGCGCAAGGGCATGGCGGAAGTCATCGCGCGGGAAGGCGCGCAAATCAAGCTGGGGAGTGTAAACAAGCAACAATGGCACATGGCCATCCTGCGTTCCGGGGAAGGCGAAAACCAACGCGCCATCTGGCTGGATTACGACGCGGGGGGCGGTCATGGCCACCTCGACGGCATGAATCTCGGCCTGTTCGCCAAAGGACTCGACCTCCTGCCGGAATTTGGCTATCCGGCGGTACAATTCGGCGGATGGACCGCACCCAAAGGCCGTTGGTACGGGATGACCGCCGCCCATAACACCGTGGTGGTGGATGAAAAAAACCAGCCCTCCGGCGCGGGAGAAACTACTTTGTGGGTGGACGACCACACGCTTCATGCCATTCGCGCGGCGGCACCGGCCTTGAACGGCGGCCAACGCTACGAACGCACCGCGCTGCTCGTGGATGTCTCCCAGGCGGATTTCTATGTGGTGGATGTTTTCCGAGTCAATGGCGGCACAAACCACACCAAATTCACCCACAGCCATTTCGGAACCATCACCACGACCGGCTTATCCCCACAACCCGCGCCTGATTTCGGCAAGGATACCCAACTGCGCAACTTCCAACTGGACCCCAACTCGCAACCGGGCTGGCAAGCGGAATGGGCCATTGAAGATCGGCTGAAGCTATTACCCGAAGGAACGCAATTGCGCGCGCGCTATACGGACCTGACACATAACGCGCAGGGCGGCCTGATTGAGGCGTGGTTGGTTGCGGGGGGGCAGTATAACTCCACTGAGGAAATGTGGCTGCCCCGTGTGGTGACGCGCCGCCAAAGCAATACCGGCGATCCGCTGCAATCCACCTTCGTCTCAACGTTTGAAACCTACGAAAAGCAGCCGGTAATCACCTCTGTGAAACGGATTCCCCTTACCGGTGCCGCCGGGGACGTTTTACCCGATGCACACGTTGGACTTGTACTCGAACTGGCGAACGGGAACCGCGACATTGTGCTTGTCCGGGACCCGGAAGACCAAAACGCCCGTGAAGTCATCATGAACACGCAGCCGGAGATTCACACCGATGCCGAACTTGCCCTGGCGCGGTTCAATGGCGGCGGGGCAATCCAGCACGTCACGCTTTGCCGCGGCACACGCTTCAAAACCGGCGATTTTGACATCGCCCTGCCCGTCCTAACCGAAACCCATGAATGGAACGCCACCCCATGATTTCTCTGCTCGTATCGCTTTGTTTCGCTGTGAATTCCGTTTCCCCTGTTTCCGCTTATGATGTGTTTGCGCTCCAGGGCGGAAACAACATCATGGACGAGGAGCATTTCGGAATCATCAACGGCCTTGCGACCATGGGGGTGAATTACAAGGATGTGGCCGCCCTGAGCGGATTCTGGGCGCCGCCGTATGTCAGTTCAGACTTCTCGCTGGAAGTAAGGCTTTTCGGCGAAAACATTCCCACAACGCATTACGTCTGGCGGCCTTTTGAAGTGCTGCGGGAAGGTGTTATTCATGACATCAAAGTGAATGCCGCTTCCCTGCTTCCCTATGGCTTCCGTGCGGGCATTCTCGCCATTACCTTGGAAAACACAAGTAACGCGGATTTGAATGTGCCCCTGGACATCACGTTGCGCGGCACCCTGGACAAGGCCGTGACATGGGAGTTCTCGCGCACGCTGAGCCAAACCCCGGCTCCCGCCGCAATTTTCGGGCATGGCCTGATTAAACCCCAAAAAGACTGCGTGCTCGTGGTGCAAACCGATGAAAACATACTTTCCTGGAATGCAGAGGCTTCTTCCGGGTCGTGTACGTTCCCCTTGAAGGCCGGCGGGCAGAAAACATTTCATCTAATCACGGCCATGGGGGATGCTACGTCCTCCACGGCGGTTCAAACCTTGCTGGCGAATCCAGCGCAACAAATAGAGCAATCCCGCGCAGAATACAACCGCCGGGTTGAAGACATTTTCACCAAACTCCCCCGGTTGTCATCGGACAATCCGGCCCTGGAGCCGTTCTACAACCGTTCGCTCGTGCATTTCATCACCAACCGCTGGGAAACCCCCGAATTCGTGTTGCGCCCTTATTATGGCACCGGGTGCATCAAGGGCGGATGTGTCTGCAACTATCTATGGAACTTTGGCGAGGTGTGGGAAATTCTGCCCTTGTATGACCCCGAGGCGGCCCGCGAACATATCAAGCAATTTCTGAAAATTGACATCACCCAGCACTTTGCGTTCCTCCCCATTACCGGCGAGGCCTTCGGCCCCTGGTACATGGTCAATCAAGAAAAGATCATCGGATTGATTTATTACTATGTCAAAAACACCGGCGATACCGCATTTCTCAACGAGAAGGTGAACGAAAAATCCGTTCTCGATTGGGTGCTTCAAAATGCGATGTACGGCGACGACCCCGCCAAGCCCGTGCAACTCATTGATTATGGCGCGTCCAACAGCCATCTGGAACTGCGCCGGGGATATCCCTACAACCATGTCATGCCCGATCTGAACGGGCGGCGCTATATGAATTATGCAATGGCGGACGAATTGTGTTCCTTGATGGGAAAACCCGCTCCTTATTTGAAGGAACATGCACAGGCCTTGAAAGGCCTCCTCAAATCTGAACTCTGGGATTCCAAAGCGAAATGGTTTCGATTCAACGATGAAACCGGAAAATCCGATCTCCGGTACACCGTACAGATGTTCAAACTCTTTAACAGCGCCGTATTGGATGAGGAAGAAACCACGGGACTCCTCGCCCACTTGAATGACGCTGAATTCCTCTCGGAATTCGGGCTGCATAGCATGGCGAAAAACGACATCGCCTACGATCAGGTGGACATTGACAACGGCGGCGGCGGCGCCTGCACCTGTTTCCCGCCCCAAATAGCGGAGCGCCTGTATAAGTCC
>CAYXPO010000694.1:0-3047 GCA_964466925.1 uncultured Nitrospirales bacterium | reverse complement strand
TTCGGCCTGACGCGCCGGCGCCGTTTTCCATCCTGCGCGGGCTGTGGTACGGCCTGATCGCCCTGTTGATTGTTTTTGGCCTGGGCTATCCCATCTTTGCCCTGCGGGGTTTTCCAACCCATGACGGGGAATGCGTTGCCTCGATTCGGCGCGCCATGTTTTTTTCGCTGCTGCGGCGCTACTTCGGCATTCTGCTTGGAGGATTCATGTGCGCCGCGGCGCTTTGGGCCATGGCCTATCGGTTATGCACCGGGATGTACCCTATTCAGTTGGAACTGCTGGTGACCGGATTGGAAACGGCGGAACTGGATGTGATCCGGCGTGTACAGGAACTTTTTTTATGATGGCGGTTCCCGGTATAATACACCACGTGCGTGCGTTTGTTCAGTGAAGGCACACTCAGAACACGGGCTTTTCGGGTGGACCGCCGGACGTGCCCCTTCGCAGGAAAAGCGAAAAAAGCGATAGATGTCAGGAAGTAGTTGACTCCTTGACAATTACCGCGATATAATCAGTTCAAAGGCCGAGAAAGGTGCGAATTTTGACACCCCGCGGCCAAGGGGGGAATGAAGTGCTCAATATTCGGACGAGATTTTCAGTAAACAACGTAGCGAATAACCGATAAGGAGAATGACGCTGTGGCTGATCGGGAACAAAAAGCATATACAACGTTTGAGGCGGCGAAAATTTGCCACGTCACGCACCATAGTATAAAAAATTGGATTAAGCAGGGCTTGATCAAAGCCTCGCGCACACCGGGTGGTCATTATCGCATCTTGGAGGAAGACCTGGACCGGTTCCGTGAGAAATATGACATGTTTCCGCGCGACAAAGGCCCCTCGAAAAAGCGCGTCATGGTGGTGGACGACGATCCGGACGCCCTTTCCCTCATGGAGAAGATTCTCACCGACGAAGGCTTTGAGCTGATTAAGGTGAGCAATGCGACCGAAGTGGGCCTGAAAGCCGCGCAGCTGTGTCCGGACCTGATTCTGCTGGATTTCCTGATGCCGGAAATCAATGGATTTGAAGTGAGCAAGGCCCTGCGGGAGAATGAATTGACGCGCAGCATCCCCATCATGGCGGTAACCTGTCTTACCAAGGAACGGGATATTGAGCGCATCTTCGCCTGCGGCGCGGATGAATATCTTGCAAAACCCTTTAAAGTGGACCAGATGCTGGAAAAGGTCCGTGAACTTATCGGCCGGGGCCGCGTGATCGAATAGTCCCGGCTTGGGGGCTCAAGCCTCATGCGCAAACGTCCGGCCTCTGGCGGCATAGAACGCAAGTTCTTTCGATCCATACTGTGGGTGGGTATTGTCCCGATGACCCTCGCCCTGACGATTGGGTATGTCTTTGCGCGGGAAGGGCAATGGATTGCCACGCGTCAGAACCAATCCACGGCCACCCGGAAGACCGCCGAAGGGATTGGGCTGGCCTTGGAGGGACGCCGGATGATGGTGGGCCGCGCGGCCCAGGATGGCGGCATTGCATCTTGTCTCAGGAAGTATCCCGTTCCGGACGAAGATCTGCCGGACATTGTAAAACGGTTGCAGCGGCGTGCGGACTATTCGGGCGATCTGAAGTCCGCTTTTCTTCTGTATGACCGGGCGGGCAAACTGGTGGCGGGCACGCAAGAACCCCGGGAATCGGACCTGTCCCATCCGGAATGGGTGGGGAAGGTGGAGGCGCCGGCCTTCACCGATTTCACCTTCATCGAGGCCGAGAACCGCTAGGTGGCCTATTTGTGCGCCCCGGTGCCCGATCCTGAAACCGGCGAACGCATCGGATTCCTCGTTGAAATCCAGGACGTGCAGGATTTGTTGGATTTCTCCCTGGCCGGGGGGCTCACCCGTCAAGAAGGCGATGACGTCAACAATTATCAGGTCGTCTATCTGGGCAACGATCAGGAATTCTGCATTTCAGCACCCAGGGCGTCCAAGGGCAAACCGCTCTCCATCACATACGACAAAGTGGATCCGCGCCTGCTCGAACGGCTCTACCGGTCTCCCGACAAAAACAGTGATTCCTTCTTCTTATGGAGGTATGCCGCCGAAGGCCAGGTCCGCCCGGTGCTCATGTCCTATCAACGCCTGTTTCCGGGGATCGGGTTGTATTTCGTGGTTTACCGGCCTGTTTCCGATGTGTTCGCGAACATCAACCTGGGCGCGATCATCACCTTGGTGGTGAGCAGCGTGGCCATCGGCTTTTTCTGCATCATTGGCTACCGTATCGTGAACAGCAACATTATCCGCCCCGTGGCCCTGTTGAACGAGGGTGCGCAAATCATCCGGCAAGGCGACCTGGATTTGAAACTGAAGATCAGCACGGGGGATGAAATCGAGGAACTGGCCGTTTCGTTCAATAAAATGGCGGCGGCGTTGCGTCAGAATATCCGGCAGTTGGAGGAATCCGAAGAGAAATACCGCAGCTTGATCACCTCGATGCGCGACGGCATCTACCAGGTGGATGAGCAATGGTCCCTGATCCTGGTGAATCCCGCGGGCGCGGAGATTCTGGGGTTCACGCGTCCGGAAGACGCCCATGGGGCCAATCTGCGCGACATGTTTGTGGTGGAAATGGATTATTCGCGGCTGGTGAGCGAACTCGCCCGCCGCCGTTTCGTGGAGCACACGCGGGTGTGGATCAAGACCGCCGGCCAGAAAACCATCTGCGTGGAGATATCCGCGAGCAGCATGATGGATGAGCACGGCAATGTGATCGGGGCCGAAGGCACCTTCCGGGATGTGACCCAGAACGTGCGGCTGGAGCAGGAATCCCGGGAGCGATCCGAACGCATCAGCGCCATCAATCAAATCACCAATGTGATTAATTCGAGTCTGGAGGCGGGGCGGGTCCGCGAAAGCATTGTGATGGAAGTGCGCCGCCTCATGGAGTTTGATTATTCGTCCGTTTCCCTGCTGGGGCCGGAGGAGGGGTATTTTCGCACGCTCCAATATTGGCCGGAACCCCGCGCGGATGCCCGGCAGGAACTACGCGAACCCATCGAAGGAAGCTGTCTGGCTTGGGTGGCGGAGGAACGGCGCTGC
>CAYXPO010000693.1:1428-3047 GCA_964466925.1 uncultured Nitrospirales bacterium | reverse complement strand
AAGCGCAACAGGCGAAAGAAGGCGGCATACTGGCGGGATATCCGTAACATTTATGATACGTTCGCGACCAGTATGGAACGCACCGGGGTTTGGTGGCGCTCGGGCATGAAGAAATGTCGCGCGACATTCTTGGTTTTTACTACAGCATCTTTGAGAAATTCGGGCAGATCCATAATGCCCAGGCCTTTGGCATTCCCGGCCTGTTCCATGTGCATGAAAACGATGACGTTGAAATCACGGGCTATATCACCCTGCAAGCCTTTGACTATCTGGCGCGTTCCGGCGACACCGAGTTCGTAAAACATATCTTTCCCCTGTTGGAATGGGCGTGGACCGTCCAGCAGCGGCATTTTATCAAGGACATGCTTCCCTTTAACGGCGACGAGACCTATGTGGCGGGTGGAATTCTTCCCCGAACCGCGTTAAATGACGGCTCCTCCGAAGCGACAATGCTATTCGTGGAAAGCGGTCAGTTATTGCTTGATTTTGCCGCGAAGCAAGGCATCTGGACAAACGAGCGGATTGAAAAGGAACGTCAGGTGTTGAACCGGGTGCGTGAGTCTTTTCGCGGGAATTTTTGGCAAGACGGGCGGCTCATCACAAACAATCCCGAACGGAGCTGCGATCCAGACGTTTTGCCGGGGGTGCGTCACGGTGTGTGTGAGGCATGTGTAACGGTGCAATGGACGGTGCGGACGGAGAATGGCCGCTATGTGTGCGTGAACTGTCTCCCGAAACCTGCTTTGCCCCCCATCGCGCCAAAAGTTTACCTGCTGCAATCGGTTTCCTTGACACCGCTCTATTTCCACGCCTCCCTCTTCAGTCCGGAGGAATTCCGCCCGCAGGTGGAGGAAATTCTTCAGGCCTACACGGCAACCGGCAAGCTGCCATCCCGTCCGGACAGCGATGTCGCGGTCGGGTATGATTATGGACTGCTGCTCTACGCGCTCACGGAATTGGACCACCCCATGGCGCGTGAACTTTACGAAAAGACCCTTCAACTCGCTGATTCCACAGGCGCCTGGGCGGAATATTACCGTGATCACAAACCCTCCGGCACGCGGTGCCGGCCCTGGGAAAGCGCCATCAATGCCGAGGCGCTTCTCCATTGGGTCAATACGAAATGCGTGCGGCAGTGAGTGCCATTTTGTCACGGGAATCGTGGCCGTTGTCAAGGCTGGAATTCACTCTGCCCTGACGAACTGCGCCAAGAATTATTTCAAACCACTTTTCATGCAGTTCGGTGATACATCGCAATCCCAGTCGTCACAGTCAATGAAAGAGTCTCCGTCATTATCAACAGCATCCGAACAATCGCTCTCAAATGAGGCTTGTCCCTCATTACCACCGCACTCCACGGTTCCTGAACAGTCCGAATCATCACAATCAATAGTCTGATCTCCGTCATTGTCAATATCGTCTGAACAATTGGTTTCCCCTTGTGTCTCTCCTTCGATCCCCCCGCATGCCGGTGATTGATCGCAATCCCAATCGTCACAATCGATGAAAGAGTCTCCATCATTGTCAATATCATCCGAACAGTTGGTTTCCTCTCCTTCGATCTCCCCGCATGCCGGTGATTGATCGCAATCCCAATCGTCACAATCGATGAAAGAGTC
>CAYXPO010000693.1:0-1328 GCA_964466925.1 uncultured Nitrospirales bacterium | reverse complement strand
TCCATCATTGTCAATATCATCCGAACAATTGGTCTCGGTCATGCCTTCTCCTTCCGTCACATTTTCCCCTTCCGTCATACCTTCTCCCTCCACCACGCCTTCGATTTCTCCCTCGTCTATCTTGCCTTCTCCTTCCGTTGCGGCTTCTCCTTCCCCTTCCGTGCCACACTCGGAAATAACGCCGGGGCCAGGCGTAAAATTGTCCTCTGAACCACATTCGGTGTGATACCCGTCGGAATTGTAAAACTGAATCACACGCAGCAGTTCGGATAAATTAATGTGCTGGTCCGCATTGGTGTCCGCGGAATGATAGTGCGCCGTGGCCAGAGGCACTGCTGAAAACAAGGCCATTACAGCTATAGCAAAACTACGAATGGTTGCGTGTGTAAACATGATATGTTCTCCCTTTGCTGTGCCTGCCACCAAACGGACCACAAAATTTGGCCCATTGAAAGTTGCACCAACGTTTATCACCTCTTTTAGCATAAGTGAGCAACCCTGGAAAGTCAATTAAATTGTGGAAATAGTGAAATAATTGAATTCGGGGCCACTGAACCTCTTAATCAGCGTTGGGGTGGATTTTCACCCATTGCGGGAAAATCCAACACAAAATCAGCCTGGGTACCGGACAATGCGTACTTCCGCGTTCGGGATGGGCTTGCCGGAACCCGCATCCTTAACCACCCCCGATAGGCGGCTAGTGTGCATTCACTCAATTCGCAGTCGGCCCCTGAATTTTCAGGCGTGGAATGAGCGCGGGATCAATGTTAAATAGCTGCCGTGTGTCCCCCTTTTCGGCAATGAACAAACGAACCTGATGGCCCGCATTCGCGGTAAAAGAGAGGACGCCGTCTTGATTCGTAAAGGCGATGCCGGGCGCGGATACTTCCGTGCCCGATTTCACCAAGGCAATATACGCGCCGAACCATTCGGGTTTCCCCGGAAAAACATACTCATCGAACGTGCGGGGCCGGGGATGATAGCGGGGGCTGGTGGTGGTGCGGTGTTTCATGGCCAATTCGCATGGCGTGATCTTTTCGTTTTCAAGCGCAAAGGGGAAAATATGGGCCTCGTAGCCGTATGCTTCGAGGACTATGTGGTCCGGCGTATGGGCTTTTTCGTTCCATCCCGCCGAAATCCCGGCGCCAAACTCGCCGAAGGTATCCTTGTATTTCGCCATGTCACCGCGCCATTGCGTAAAGTGCCAATACGTTGGCAACCGGTTATACACACATAAGGTGGACAGCCCCTTTTGATCGGTATAACCGTTCACGGGAGTATAGGAGCCTTGGAGAAACAGGACCGCACGTTCATTCTCATTGCGGCCC